>QHYL01000052.1 GCA_003224105.1 Acidobacteriota bacterium
AGGGCGCCATGGCCCGCATAGAAAAAATCATGTGCACGAAGTTTGGCGACAAAACCTCCATGCCCTTGCTGGTGTCTGTGCGCTCCGGGGCCCGCGATTCCATGCCGGGTATGATGGACACGATTTTGAACCTCGGCCTGAACGATGAAACCGTGCTGACGCTGGCCAAGGCCACCAAGAACGAGCGCTTTGCTTGGGACTGTTACCGCCGTTTCATTCAAATGTACGGCGACGTTGTCATGAACGTGCAGAAACGTCCGAACGAGGACCACGAGCCTTTTGAAGTAGTCATTTACGGTCTCAAGCATGAGCGGTATCACGCCGACATTGATGATCCGAAATTGACGGTGAAAGACCTTCAGGAGTTGGTTGTTCGCTTCAAAAAGCTCATCAGGGAACGCACCGGGACGGAGTTTCCGCAGGATGTGTGGAAACAGCTATGGGGCGCGGTGGGCGCTGTGTTTGGTTCGTGGATGAATGATCGCGCCGTAGTGTATCGCCGTAAATACAACATCCCATCGGAATGGGGTACCGCTGTGAACGTGCAGGCGATGGTTTATGGCAATACTGGCGATAGATCGGGTTCAGGTGTCGCATTCACGCGTGATCCCGCGACCGGAGAAAGAGTTTTTTACGGCGAATTCCTCATTAATGCTCAAGGAGAGGATGTGGTGGCCGGTGTGCGCACACCCGAACCAGTCTCCCAGCTCAAGAATTACCTTCCAGAGGCCTACCGCGAGTTGGAGAAAATCAGACAGACCTTGGAGAAACACTTTAAGGACGTGCAGGACTTCGAGTTCACCATTCAAGATGGCAAGGTCTTCATGCTGCAGACGCGCAACGGCAAGCGCACAGGGCTGGCCGCCGTTCGCTTCGCCATCGAAATGGAGAAAGAGAAACTCATTGATTGGAAGACCGCCATCCGGCGGGTCCCAGCCGATCAACTCGACCAAGTGCTGGCGCCGGTATTTGATCGCAAGGCGGTCCAAGCTGCCAAGTGCATTGCAAAGGGGCTGCCTGCCGGTCCCGGGGCCGCTGCCGGCAAGATGTACTTGAACGCAGACCGTGCTGCCGCGGCCGCCGCGAGAGGGGAAAAGGTCTTGCTCGTTCGCAATGAAACCTCGCCCGAGGATTTGCGCGGCATGATCGCCGCGGAAGGCATTCTCACAGCGAAGGGTGGAGTCAGTTCACACGCGGCGCTTGTTGCCCGCCAAATGGGTAAGGTCTGTGTCTGTGGCGCAGCGGCGTTGCAGATCGATTACACCGCCAAGACCATGACCGTAGATGGCGCAACCTACAAGGAAGGAGACTTCCTTTCCATCAACGGTACCGCCGGTGAAGTCTATCCTGGCCAAATTCCCACGGCCGCGTCCGAAATCGTCCAGGTGCTGATCGAGAAGTCCCTCGACGGCGACAAGAGCCAAACCTATCAGAACTTCAAGAAACTAATGGACTGGTGTGCCAAAGTTACGCGTCTTGCAGTACGCACCAACGCCGACACGCCCGAACAGACGGCGCACGCTATCGCCTTCGGTGCAGTTGGGATTGGTTTGTGCCGCACGGAGCACATGTTTTTTGAAGGCAATCGCATTGACGCCATGCGGGAAATGATTTTGGCGGACACCAAGGAAGACAGGAAAGAAGCGCTTGCCAAGATACTGCCTTACCAGAGACAAGATTTCGTCGGGATGTTCAAGGAATTGAAAGGGCATCCCGCTACAATCCGTTTCCTCGAGCCCCCGTTGCACGAGTTCCTGCCGCACGAAGGGACCGCTCAGGCCGATCTGGCAAACAAAATGGGCGTGCCCGTTGAAAAGATCAAACAGAGAGTTAAAGAATTACATGAATTCAACCCGATGCTCGGATTCCGCGGCTGCCGCCTTGGCATTGTCTATTCCGAAATCTCCGAGATGCAGTCCCGCGCGGTGTTCGAGGCTGCAGCCGAGGTCCAGAAAGCGGGCATCAAGGTACATCCCGAAATCATGATTCCCCTCGTGGGCTTTAAGAAAGAGCTAGACTTGCAAGTCGAGGTCGTTCATCGAATCGCTGCTGAGGTCATGAAGGAAAAGGGCGTGAAGCTGAATTACCTCGTGGGTACGATGATTGAGGTGCCTCGTGGTGCGCTTACGGCGGATGAGATTGCGCAGACGGCCGAATTCTTCAGTTTTGGCACTAATGACTTGACCCAAACGTGCCTTGGGATGAGCCGAGACGATTCGGGCTCCTTCTTGGGGCCGTACCAGGAACTCGAGATCGTCAAAAAAAACCCATTCGCAACAATCGACCAGAATGGCGTCGGGCAACTGATCGAAATCGCTGTGGAGAAGGGCAGCAAGGCTCGTCCGGGAATTAAATTGGGCATTTGTGGAGAGCACGGAGGGGACCCGGACAGCGTTAAGTTTTGTCACCGCGCCGGCTTGTCCTATGTCAGTTGCTCGCCGTACCGAGTGCCGGTTGCTCGCCTAGCCGCCGCTCAAGCAGCGATTGAAGAAGAATCCCACAAAAGGAAGGGAAAGTAACGGAAAATTCAAAATAGGGCCACTTAAAGTAATACTTGAACTCAATCGGGCGAGGCAAAAAAGAGCGGAATGATTGAAGGAAGCGACTTCAAGTAATACTTTAGCTGGCCATTTTTTGATGAGGACTGCCTGCGTTTACGTCGGCATTTTGAAGAAAAAGTACAGCCCCAGAAAGAAGAAAATAATGTCCGGCGACCACCCCGCCAATAACGGCGGTAGTTGCCCCACGCCGCCCATGGCTTCCAGAAGCGCGGCAATCGCCCAATACGCGACACCAATTCCCACGCCCAAGGCCACTCCCCCGATCGCCCCGCGGGTCCCCACCAAAAATGCAAACGGAATCGCCAGGAGCATGCTCACTGGCGCCATCAACGGATATGCCCATTTTTTTTGCCACTGCACCATCAGAGTGGCCACATCGAACCCCGCTCGGTGAAGCCCCTCGATGTAGCTCCCTAACTCTCCGACATTCATTTGGAAAGCCTGTTTCACTTCCCGGTTGAAGTAGCTGGGTGGCTCGGATAATTCCAGCGGTACCGCTGCCGCGAAGGTCTGAAACTTGGCCACGGAGCCGTCGGAAAATTCTCGAATCCAGCCGTTTTCCAGCACCCACACGTGTTGCGCTTCTGACCAGCGAGCCCGCGCGGCAAAAATTCGACGCCGCAAGTGAAAACTTGCAGGATCAAGCTCCAAAACGCTCAGCCCGCCAAAAAGACTCTGCTCTGGGTCGAACACGTCGTAATTGTAGATCTTCGAATTTTCTCCAAAAATCCAACGCTGCGGGTGTGTGTACGTCTGTGGCGGCCGGCCCTTAATCTGGTTATGGCGCTCGTCCTGGCGCTGGTTGGCGTATGGCAAATACGTGTAGTCCAACAATATTAGCGTGGCCGCCAACGACAACCCTGCCAGTAGGAGTGGCGCGGCCACGCGAAAAAGACTCATGCCACTAGCCTTGATGGCCACGATTTCGTTGTTCTTGCTCATGATTCCCAACGTCACCAGCACCGCAATCAGACCCGCTAAAGGCGCCAGGTTGTAGCCCAGGTACGGCGTCAGGTACCAGAAGTAATCCTTAACGATCAGGAAGGGCACATTGCGCCGCCCGATGTCATCGAGAAGCTCAAAAAAGGTAAATGCTTCGAACAGAAAAATGAACACGGCCAGCAAGACACCGAAGTAAAAAAAGAATTTTCGCAAAATATAGAGGTCCATCAACCGCGGAAAACTGCCGCTTGACGGCGTGGGCAATTCGTTCGTGGCGCGCTCTCCGTTTCCAGCCAGCGCCGCCGCTGCGCGCGCGCGCGCTTGCGCTCTTCGCCGGCGCGCCAGCCGGAAGCGTCTCGTGAGATACCCTAGCCGGCGCAACCAACGGTTTTCTCCGCGGAACTGCTCCATTCTCGGGAGCAGCGCCAGGCCAAGAACTGCCAAGATCGCGTTCGCCATCCAGATTCCCGCGGCCGGCGAAAGCCTTCCATGTCGCGCCAGTCCCGCACCCATGATCAGCAGGAGGTAATACGCAGCAATCAATACCACTGCCAAAAGAGAGCCTGCTGCGCGTCCACCGCGTCGCGGCTGCGCTCCCAAGGGCACGGCAACCAGTGCGAATACCAAGCACGCCACGGGGAAAGCCAGGCGCGTGTGCAACTCCACGCCCGCGTCGCGCGATCCTGCATTTCTTTCCGCAACCAATTCCGTCATCGATTGTTCAGGGATGCTCCGTTGCCTGGGATGCGCCGAGCCCAGTCCGCTCACTTCAATTGGCCAGTCGCTTTGTCCGAAGGACGTGACCGAGTAATGGTTCGCATCCAAGCGGGAAAATTCGTGCGTCGTGCCTCCCTGAAGGTGAAGCTCCAGCTTGCCTTGGCGCGGTTCGGCAATCACGATCGCGCTATCGGCTAGTGTCACCTGCGAGCCGCTTTCTCCGCCCGTATCTGCAACGAAGACTCCATGCCACTGCGTTCCGCTAGCGGAAACGTCGTTCACATACAACACTTTTTGGGGGAACCGTTCGTCGAACACTCGCGGCCGGACCTGAAAGGAGATCTGCGAACTGGCAAGGTCGGCCTTAATGGAATTTACAGTACGCAGAGCGGCCGGCCCCACCCATGCGGTGATCATAAGCGTGAGCAGCGCCGCTGCCATTGCCAGCATGCCGACTGGAAAGAGAATTCGCCGCCGGCCGATTCCCAGTGACGTCAGCGCGATGATTTCGCTATCGGCTGACATCCGGCCCAGGCCGAGCAGCACGCCAATCAAGGTTGCAATCGGCACCGTAAATACAAACACGCCGGGGAAAATGCAAAGAAAAAACTTCAGGATCTGTACGTCCGAACCCACATGGCGCACATAAATCTCCATGAGCTGCACCAAGCGGGGGACCAGAAACACGAACGTGAAAACGACCAGTCCGAGGAAGGCGTGGCGGGATACCTCGCGGACGATATAACGATCCAGAATGCGCATGATTGCGAAAGTCCAGTGTACCACGCTGTTAGTTTTTGCCCGTTTTGCTCTCTGCATGAGGCAGCAATGGCGGGGCATTGATAAGAAGTGCTAGGAATCGAGCCATCGATTCTCCTTCTGGCTGCTCTAGCCTGTATACTTTGAATCTGTCTATGCCCATGGTGATGAACCGTACAAACCATCTGCGTCAGGATCGCTTTCGGACACCCGCCGAATGAATCGCATTCATCTGGTTGTGCTGTGGCACATGCATCAGCCGCAATATCGCGACCCGGAAACCGGCCGCTACGTGCTCCCTTGGACGCGCCTTCATGCCCTCAAGGATTACTACGGCATGGCCGAGACGCTGCGCGAGTTTCCTAAGTTTCACGCGACTTTCAACGTGGTTCCCGCCCTGGGCATTCAGCTCGAGGAATACGCGAGTGGAAGCTTCAATGAGCCTTGGCATGCGATTGCGTTCAAGAGCGCCGGTGAGTTGACGCGCGAGGACAAGGCAGAGATTCTCTCTCGCGCTTTCCAAGTGAATCACGAGCACCTGATGTCGCGCTGGCAGCGTTTTGTCGAGCTCTACGAATGGTCGCGTCCTGCGGGAGGCGCGCAGGCCATCGTCACTTTTACGCAGCGCGATTGGCGCGACCTTCAACTGCTCTCGCAACTCGCTTGGATGGAGGAGTCCTGGTTCCAAAAAGATGAGGTTATCAGCCGGCTCGCCACGAAGGGGAAGGACTACTCGGAGAATGACAAGTCCGCCCTGAAAGAGAAGCAACAAGAACTCTTGCGCCTGATTCTCCCCGCGTATCGTGACGCCGCCTCGCGGGGGCAAATCGAGATCAGCACCACGCCGTTTTATCACCCCATCCTGCCGCTCATTTGCGATTCGGATGTGGCGCGCATCGCAAATCCTGGGACGCCGCTCCCGCGCCGCGCATTCCGCCGGCCGGAGGACGCTCGCGAGCAGTTGCAGCGCGCGCGTCAGTATCATGAGAAAACATTTGGCGTGAAACCGGCAGGCCTATGGCCTTCGGAAGGCTCCGTCTCCGATCAAGCCCTCACTATTGCAGCGGATGAAGGTTTCCAGTGGTTTGGCACGGATGAAGGCGTGCTCGGGCGCACCTTAAACGTTGGCTTTTTTCGCGACTCCAACGGCATCCCTGCCAATGCCGACCGCTTGTTCCACCCCTGGCGTGTGCAACTCGGCGAAAAATCCATCAATGGGCTGTTCCGCGATCACCATCTTTCGGACCTGATCGGTTTCGTTTACAGCCGCATGGAAGCGAAGGCAGCCGCGGCGGATCTTCATTCACGACTGCGCCAGCTAGGAGAAAAGGTTCCCGGCAACCAGCCACTTACGGTTTGTCTTTTTCTCGATGGTGAAAATGCTTGGGAGTATTACCCAGGCAACGGCCGCGAATTCCTGAGAGAGTTTTACGGGCGCATCGAATCCGATGCCGACTTTCGCGCACTCACTGCCAGCGAAGCCATTGCTGCCGCGGGAGCAATCCCCGTGACGGGCGAGATTTTTCCTGGCTCCTGGATTAACGCCAATTTCGACGTGTGGATCGGCCACAGCGAGGATGTATCAGCCTGGGAACTGCTTTGGGACGCCCGCGAGGTTTATGCTCGCGCGGTGGAGGCCCACAAAAAGGGAAGGCCAGACGCTCCAACGGAGACGGGCCTAAAGGAAGCGCACGAATCGCTTCTGGTTGCCGAAGGAAGCGACTGGTGCTGGTGGTTCGGTCCGGAACACAGCACCGCGAACGACGCCGAGTTCGACGCGCTTTATCGCAAGCATCTCACTGGAATTTATCTTGCGCTCGGTCAAGTTGCGCCAGAGGATCTTGCGAAACCGATCAAGCGCCACCCGGAGCACGCGATTCAACTCGCTCCAGCGGGTTTATTGCGTGTCAAAGTGGATGGCCGCGAAACTTCTTATTTCGAATGGCTCGGGGCTGGTCTGTATTCTCCAGAACGCCGGGGTGGCTCGATGCACGGCCGCGTCTTTTATCTTCATGAGATGCGTTACGGCTTTGAGGAGGACCGCTTCTGCGTGCGCATTGATACCTTTCCCGAAACGATGAGTGAGCTCGAAGATCCCGAATTCCGAATTACCGTTTGTGGTGCGGAAGATCTCGTCATCGTCGTCAAGTTACAGCGCGGCCGCATTCAGGAATTCGCCGTGGAAAAGGCCCGGGTTTGTCTGTTGAATCTCGAATCCGTTGCGGTGGCAGCGTTTGACCGCATCCTCGAGGTAGCCATTCACCGCGATCAGCTTGACCTGAAAGATCAAACGAGACTGAAACTCGGTGTGGCTTTGTGGCACGGTGGATTGCCCGTGGACGTGCTCCCGGCCGAAGGCTTCCTTGATATCTTGCTTGGCGAGGACAATTTCGCCTGGTGCCCTGAATAGTTTGTACCCCGGTGTTATGAAGCGATTGCGCTCAGGGTAACTTCTTAATTCCTACGTTCTTACTTCGTTTCTTCTTTATTTCCGTACAGCTTGACTGCCAATTCTTGCGGCCGATCCCCCACGGGAATCATTGTCACCAAGAAGTTGGTACGCACGCGAA
>QHYL01000053.1 GCA_003224105.1 Acidobacteriota bacterium
CACCAGGGCCCACATCACCGTAATCAACGCCATCAAGGAAAAACTCTGCATCATGATTGCGAGCGTGTTTTTCCGCCGCACCAGTCCGCCGTAAAAAAGCGCCAGCCCCGGCCCGGTCATCATCAGCACCAGCGCCGCGCTTACCAGCATCCACGCATTATCGGCTGACGATTGTGCGGCCTTCACGTCCTTATCCAACTGCGTCAGCTTGTCCTCTACCGTCGACGCCGGATCCGGTAGCGAAGCAGCGAAGAGCAGGGGGGCGTTAGAGGAAACCGGAGCAGAAGGGGCGGGGGTTTGTTGCGCAGCGAGCGGCGGGGCGATGGACAGAGCGGCGAGCAGGACAGTCCCAATCAGCAGGCCAAGCCTGAAACTACACCGACACCCTGCGCAGTTCATAAAGTTGTCCGCTCCGCTGGTCTGGATTCACTGCCGGGGGCCCGACACTCTGTCGCACAGGATTATACGCATCCCGCCCGCGGGGCGCAGTTTGAAATTTTCATGGTCTCGATTGATTTTTCTGATGCGCAGCGCGGGATAGCCATTCCAAACCGCCCATGGATCAGGTACTTGTCTTCGAATCCGGCGGTGGCACCGTATCCCAGCAGCCGCGAAGTCCCTGGCGGAATTTCTCGCGCTCTTCCGGCGTCATTTTTTCCCACCGATCCCGCATGCGTTCTCCCATTCGTTCCGCCATGCGTTCTCTAAGGCGATGACGCAGGTGCCCTTTTCCACCTCTGGATCCTCCCCACCCGCCAAACAGAATCCGGCAAAGAAGCAGCAGTCCAAGCGCCTGCCAGATGGTAATCAGGCGCCAGCCGAACAGCGGCGGCAGCAGCCAATTCCAGAGTTGCATCACGATCTCGCCGCCAATGATGACAAACGCCACCATCGCAAGAATCGCCAGCGGCCCCATCCAAATCCATTTCGTTCTCATGTCCTGACCCTCCTCATCCCTTGGCCAATTCGTCGTAAAGGCTTTGCAGCCGCTTGCGCAAGTGCAGCAACGCATAACGCTTCCGCGAGAGCAGCGTATTCACGTTTACGCCCGTCTCCTCCGCCATCTCCTTGAAGCTGCGCCCCTCCAGTTCGTGCCCGACAAATGCTTCCCGTTGTTCTTCCGGCAGTTCGTCGAGCGCAAGCTCCAGCTCTTCCAGAAGCAGGTTGCGAACGTAAACCGCCTCTGGGCCAGCTTCCGGGGACGGCAACAAATCCTCAAGCTGCAGCAGTTCACCACCTTCGCCTTCGACGCTTATTTCCCCGAAGCTCTGCGGCTTTTTCTTCCGGAACAAGTCCGTGATGCGATTGCGCGCCACGCGAAACAGCCAGCCCGTGGCGTGCTCGATCGGCATCAGCAGGCGGTTCGCTTCCACCAGCTTGTAGAACACGTCCTGCAGAATGTCCTCGGCGTCGAGCGGGTCCGGCACGCGTCGGCGAATGAAGTTGCGCAGGCGGGCTCGCTGTTCCGCGACGATTTCGGAAATTCGGCGGTCTTGCTCGGTCATCGGCCACTGTCTTGTGAGCGCCTCGTCCATCTACTTGTGAAGACGAGCGAGAGCCGCAAATATTGTGGAGATTGCACGGGCGCGGCGGGTTCCGAGTCAACATTCATGCGCGGCTAGAAACCATCGCTGCACGGGCCTGCTCCTTCCATCGTTGAACACTGACGCCCTTGGTGAGGAGCCACAGGCAGAGGGAGGCCTCCCCCACAAAGGCAGGCAGAAGAATGGCGGGGAACAAGCGATTTGCAAAGGCGGGGGATAAAATCAACGCGAAACTATCCGTCAGGTAGCACAAGCCGGCGATTTGCATGAGAGCACCAATAACCTTTGGAAGAAAGCCCGACTTATAGATTACGCGGCCGATAACGACGCAGAAACAGCCGAAGAAGAGCAGGCTCACGCCGAAGCCATAGCCGTGCGCTTTGAGCGACAGCGTGGCCATAGCGTAAAGCTGCTCTGGGGAAAACGCTTTGAGGTAAGCGGCGTTCCCCAGCGGAAACAACGCCACGACGAGATACATCGTGGTGGCGGCTTCGAGGCCGATCGACACGAGATTGAAGTATAGCGCCAGCAAGGTAAGTTCCCGGCTGACCGGCTTCAGCAAGACAAACAGGATCATGAGCAGAACAATGGCGCAGATCAGCAGGAACAATTCCGCCGCGACATGAAACCGCCACAGCGACTCAGACGCCATGATGTTTTTCGCCGTGGCTGCTGCGTCGCCCGATACGATGAGTTTGTCGCGGACCAATGCCTCTCCAAAGAGACCAATAACAATGATGATCAGGTACAGCGCGCCGCCGATTCTGGCGTAAAGTTGCGGCGAAGACTCGATACTGCGATCTGTCATTTCGGCTTCTCCCTACAATTGCATCCTTTGCTCACCCAGGCAGTGATTGTTTGCGGAACACCGAGCGACCTTGCTGCGCTCGATACTCCGAGGAAGTTTTTTTGTACGCCTTTGAAAAGCGTACTCGGAGTAGCCAGAAAATCAGCAAAACGAGCGGAAGTATGGTGAGAACCAGATACAAACTTGTGCTGAATAAAGCCCGGGGCAAGTGTTGCCCGAGCCCGACGTTGGAAAGCAGTCTCAAGGGCCGGTTCGAAGGACCGAAGAAAAAAGACCCTGCTGCAATGAACAGTCCAAAACACATGCGCCAGAGATGCCGTGGGATCCGTTTTGCCCCGAGAACACCGCGGCGCACCAGCGTGCGAACGTCCCCCGTAGCGGCGAGGAGCTGCACGGAACCCATGAACAAGATCATTCCAACGGGGACTCCGTCCTGTGAGCTCGCCCCACTGCGCACGACTCGAATACCATTCATCCAGCTGAGTGTGCCAAGCGCCAAAGGAATCAGGAGCGCAGCCCAATCGAGCTTGCTCGTTTCTCCGTCCTTGCGACGCGCGGTGAGCCAGGCCGTTAATATCAGGTAGAACGTAAAAATCCCGCCGCCCGCGTTGCTTGGCTGGTGCCTGACGATGCCCAAATATGCTGCGCCGGCGCCCATCGTCAGCATGGATGCGACGAAAATTCTTCCGGCGAGGACGTGCCGTGGGGAGCCTTTGCGAAAAGACATCGCCGCTGTCCCGGAGAGCAATCCTACGGTGCCGCCAAGAATATGAGCAAGCAGTATGGGCGAATAGGCCATTGTTCCTCCCTGGATCACCCTGACATCGCTACACGGTGCGCTACCATCACAACTCTCCCCCCGCGCCGGCCTGTTCCTTCCATCTCTCGGTGTTCACGCCGAAGAGGAGCAGCCACACAGTCAGCGCTCCTTCACCAAGGATTCCAGGAGCGAGGTTGTACGGCGAGAAATAGTTGGCGAGTTCCGGCGAGATAAAGGTCAGCCAACTCAATCCGCCAAATGCCAACAGCACGCCAAGAATTCGCGGCAGGAACGTCGAACGGAAAATCAGGTATCCAATTAGCAGGCAGTACACTCCGAAAAGTGCGAGTGGATTAACCGCTCTGAGGGGGTAGGAAACAAGATGAAAAACGTTTGCCGCCGAAATCGCGCACCCTACCAAGCTGAAGAGCGCCGCGATCAGAGACAGACTCTCATCCACGAGCTTGAACAAGCCGTAGAAGAGCACCGTTACAACCACGTAACATGCAGTAGCAACGAGGCTAAACGCGTCCCCGTACACGACAAGCTTGCCGCTGACGAACGCCGCAAATGCTCCCGTAAGGATAGTCAGCAGATAAAAGACGCCCGCAATCCGAGCCTTGCGCCGCGGCGAGGCTTCCGCTACTTGTTCCTTCGTTTCGGCTGGGAGCATTTTCCTTTCTCCTTTGGCTGGCGAATCCATCCGTGGTGGATGCGAATCACATCGGCTCTCGATGACGCCGCAACCGAACCGCTGCCGCCAGGAATGCGGCGGTCACGGCCAGGCTGATCCACAGACTCGGCGCGGTCAGAAATCTGTACGGCGTGAGATGCGTCCCCGGGTCCATCGGCATACCACCCGGCGGGTAAGACCCCTCCGGGCCGCCGGTGAAAAACCGTCCCACGAACGCGGCAAAATATGTGGTGTTGAACAAAAGCTTTTCGAGCGTGCCAATCGCCAGTGGCGGCAACACCGCCCAAAGCAGCGCGGCCCTCCGGGCCCAAGCGGACACAAACAACAGCCATCCGTAAATGGGTGCGGCCCAAAGAACGTGTACGGTCATCACGTGGTAAAGAAGCAGCAGGGATGCCTGGAATGGCGACACTTGCTCCCAGTACGTTGCAACACTAATTCCGCTTCCTGCCAGCACCACGCTGCTCACCAAAAGCATGATGAACTGCGTAACAAACGCGATGGCGCAACTGAGCAGCGGGAGCACCACGAACGGGATGCTCGCCTTTGTGAGCACGGTGGTGACATCAGAAACCGGAAGCGACTTCCAGAACAGGATGCTGCGATCCCGGCGCTCTCTTTGCAGCGTTTCGACGCAGTAGAACATCGCGACAAGGATGAAAGTTCCCATCAGCAGGGCCGCCGCCGCGTCGTAGGGTTGAATAATTGTGTCGCGTAGTTTGGCCGCGTTGAGCCCGGAAGCGGCGCGTATTCTGCCCGGCAAATGAATCAACGTCAGCGAGAAACCGAAGAGCGCAACCGCGGCGGCTGCCAGCGGCGCGATGTAGATCGAACTGCTCTCCCATAGTTCGCGGCGCAGCGCCCAGTAGAACAGCTGCGCGGCGGGAATGGCTGCCGGCGCAATCACTTTGGACTCCGAATAGCGCTCTGGCGTGGCGTTCGTTTGCGTGTTCATTGCGCCGCTCCCTGCGCCTTCCCGGCTTGATTGCCCATCACCGCAACGAACAAGTCGGCGATGCTCGGCGTGCGCGCTTCACCCAGGCTAGCGAGCTGCGCTCCATCCATGCCCTCGAACAGGAAGATGCTGCGCCCAAACCCTTGCCGCTCCTGGATCGGCTTCAGCGCCCTTGCCGCGGCGAGCTTGTCGGGATTCACCATCACTTCCCGGTAGCGCGACTCCACTTCCTCCATGCTGTGATTGAAAATGATGCGGCCGCCGTCAATGAACAGCACATCAGTGAGCACGTGCTGAATTTCATCCACCTGGTGAGTTGCCACCACAATGGTGCGGTTGCGATCAAAGAAGTCGTTCAGCAGGGAATCGTAGAACTGCTTGCGAAACAGGATGTCCAGTCCCAGCGTCGGCTCGTCCAGCACAAGCAATCGCGCGTCGATGGCCATCACCAGAGCAAGGTGCAGTTGGGTCACCATGCCCTTCGACAATTCCCGCACTTTGCTGGTGCGCTTGATGGTGGTCTTCGCCAGAAAGCCTTCGGCCTTTGCGCGGTCGAATCGCGGATGCACGCCAGCAACATAGTCGAGCGCCTGCGAGACCCGAATCCACCGCGGCAGCACGGCCACGTCTGAAATGAAACATACATCCCGCATCAGCCGGTCGCGCTCAGTCCAGGGATCGCGCCCGAGGACTTTCAGTTCTCCCTGATAGGGCGTAAGTCCCAGAATCGCGTTGAGCGCCGTGGTCTTGCCTGCGCCGTTCGGACCGATCAGGCCGAGAATGCGCCCCTCTTCGACCCGTAGATCCACGCCGTCCAGCGCGATGGTTGTGCCGAAGGCCTTACGCAGGCCGCGTGCCTCTATGCATGCCATGGCTTCAGCGTTCCTCCTTGCCGGACTCGGGAATTTTCGATTCGTTGGGCCTCGGTTTCGCGGAGTTGGCCTGCTTCAGGTGGGAGCCGTCGAGCAGTTCCTCTGCTTTCAGTCCGAGCCGCTGGATTGTTGCGGAGATCCTTGGCCACTCTTCATTCAGGAATTTCTGCCGCTCGCCTTCGAGCAGCAGCTTGCGCGCGCCGGCGTTGATGAACATGCCCAGGCCTCTCCTGCTTTCCACCAGCCCCTCGTCCACCAGCTCTTGGTAACCCTTCAGGACCGTGAGCGGATTCACGCGGTATTCAGCCGCCACGTTACGTACCGACGGCAGCGGATCGCCTTCCTTCAAGACCCCGTCGAGAATCATTGCGACGACACGGTCCCGCAGTTGGCGGTAAATCGGCTGGCTGTCATTCCACTCACGGTCCATCCTGGTTCCTACCTGGTTCCTAGTTCGCCTTGTTAGAGATACGTTCCATTACTTTGCCCGCTGCAAGTCAAAGTGCGCCTGCATGGGCTTGTCGCCCGGCATCATATAGGTCCAGTCCTCGGTGTGATGGTCGGCGTCGATGATGGTGAACACGGCGTGGTACATGTGTCCATACTGATTGCCGCCAGAGAGATCGGCAAAATCGAACTCCACCTTTTTGCCGTCAGCCGAAGGCCGGGCGACCATGTGGGGCCGGTTGCCCGCGTCACAGTAGTGGATCAGGTTCAACTTGTCGCCGTCCAAATAAAGCATGGTCACCGGATGGTCGTACTTCGTTGGATCTAGGGGCGTTCCGGCTTCCTGCATCTCGTGAACGAGTGCGTTTCCCCTGGAAGTCACGCGCAGAGTAATCTCGAGCTTGGCTTTGTCAATGTCGGGTTCAGGCGGCGTAGCTTTCACGGAACCCCGCCAAGTACCCGCAAGGGTTTTGAGTTGGTCGAACGTCACTTGCGCGTCTGATGGCGCGGCCTTGTCGGTGGCCTTGTGCATTTCAGACTGCGCGAAAGCCACGGTCGAAAACAACGTGAGAGCAATAGGGGACACAAAACGAAGAGATTTCATATTCCTTCTCCTTAAACCTTTATTTCGGGGCAGGAGCTTTTTCCTGGAAGTACTCGGTCTGCGGTGGTGAGTTTAGTAGCCATCTCCAAGAAAACAGCACTCCCGTCTTATACTGTTATAGTAGACTATAACACTATATGCGTGTCAAGCTTTTTTTTGCAATTTTTTTGATGCCCTTCTTCAGGGCCCGCTTCTTGGCAGGTTGGAAGGGTAATCGCCGCGAACTGCGGGGCTAGGGCTTACGCTCCAAGGGCAATCTTTAGTACATCGAAGTAGTTCCCGCTCACTTCATAAAGCCACGCGCGCGTCGGATTCTTGCCTGTGGTCCAGCCCCACTCGGGTCATTTGATACATGGCTACCCATCGAAGCTGCGGTTGCGATCCTGGAGATCTACATAATTTGGATACGACAGCGCCCCCCTATGCGCTCCGCCAAACTGCAGTCCGTACAAGCTCTCCGACTGCGGCACGTTCAGCGGGCGGAGCAGCAAGGCGTTCAGGGCGCTAAAGACCACCGCGTTGGCCCCGATGGCCACGGCCAGGGTTGCAATCGCCACAAACGTGAAGCCGGGAGACTTGCGCAGCAGGCGAAGAGCGTATCGAATGTCGCGCCAGAGATGATCGAACCACGCCAGCGGCCGGACTCGTAAAGGCCCTCATGGCCCGCGTCAGGTTGCCGAAAGCGCGGCGCGCGGTGGCTCGTGCGTCCTCTTCGCTCAGGCCTTGATCCCGCAGTCGCTCTGCCTTCAACCGGATGTGCGCTTCGATCCCGGCGTTGAAGTCGGTCGCGCTGCGCTTGCGTCGGAACATGGTCTGCCCTCCCCGCCTAGCTCCCTTCCGACTCCAGAATCCTTCCGATCGCCGCCTCCAGCCGCTTCCACTTGGTGGTTTCCTTGCCAAGTTGCTTGCGGCCCGCGGCAGTGAGGGAATAAAACCGGGCCTTGCGGTTGTTGGAGGAAGTTCCCCACTTCGCGGAGATCCAGCCGCGCTCCTCCAGACGTTGCAACGCGGGATATAGCGCCCCGTGTTCCACAAGCAGTTCTTCCTCTGACGTTTGCTGAATCGCGCGCGCGATACCCTGGCCGTGCTGCGGCCCAAAAATCAGCGTGCGCAGGATGAGCAGGTCCAGCGTGCCCTGGAGCAGCTCCAGCCGTTCCTTGTCTTCTTGGGTAGACATTTGACCCCAATATGCGCTCTCTCGGGTAAGATGTCAACCACGCTCTTCCGGACTTGATTACGACAGCCGCTGGCTACCGCGCAACCCCAGAAATCGCACGAACCCGTGTTCCGCTGCGCAAGCTTCCATGCCCAATCCGGGCACCAGGAGCCCGCCAATGCAGCACCCCTGTTGAACCTCGATGATAATGTCCCCTTAATAGGACCTCCGAGAGGAGGTCAGATTGAGGCGGACGGGGATGAGCAAGAAGGAATTGGGCAGGGTGGGGGTACTGGCGCGGGTGAAGAGCGAGGAGCTGGGGGTGGTGGATGCGGCCCAACTTCTGCGCGTGAGTTACCGGCAGGCGAAGCGGTTGTGGAAGCGCTTTCGGGAGGAAGGTGCGGCGGGGTTGCAGCATGGCAGCGCAGGGCGGCCGTCGAATCGCGCTCACGACAAGAAGTTTCGGAAGAAAGTGCTGCGGCTGGTGCGGGCGAAGTACGGCGGAGCGGTGGGCGAGCGCTTCGGGCCCCCGCGGGCGGCGGAACGGGACCGCATTTTCCGGCTGGAGAGCGAACGGACGGGCAGCGAGGATTGGGTGGTGCGCTACGACAATCGATTTTTCCAACGGCAACCGCAAAGCCGTTACTACGCGCCAGCGCAGGGCAAAGTGTTGGTGTGCGAAGGGCGGCACGGCACGCTGGCCATCGAGTACCGCGGACCCCGCTGCGCTGGCAAGAGATCCCGGCGCCTGCCCGGCCCAGTGCTCTCGATGCGGAGCCGAAGCGCGTTGCGGTTTCGATGGCCAAACGGAAGTGGGTACCCCCAGTCCGTCATCCGTGGCGCGAGGCCGCTCGCCGGGCGATGCAAAAGCGAGCGTCGAAGGCGGTCGCCACGCGACCATCGCTGGCCTTGCCCTCCAAAGGGGACACTTCTAACGAGTTAAGAATGGGGACATTTCTAAAGAGCTTTGACAGGCACGGCTGCTTGGGTTGACTTGGGAGTCGCGCGGCCCTAACATGCGCCGCAGATTCTGGCCCAGGAGGTGCCTTATGACACTTAGAGGAAAAACTGCATTGGTGACGGGAGGCTCGCGCGGAATCGGCCGCGGCATTGCCCTGAAGCTCGCGGAGAGCGGAGCGAAGGTCGCGGTTCATTATTATCAGAAGGAGGACCAAGCCAGAGCCACGCTGGAAAAGCTGCGGGCTTGCGGCTCCGACGGCTTTGTCGTGCAGGCGGACGTTTGCAAGCCCGACGAAATTCACCGCATGTTCGCGCAGGTCAAATCGGAGTTTGGCGCGCTGGACATCTTCGTGAATAACGCCCGACCGGAAGTTCCCACATTTTACGACGGACCCATGACCATCTCCTTGGACATGTTTGACTTCGCCATGGATTCGCAAGCCAAAGCCTTTTTGGTGAGCGTGCGCGAAGCCGTTCCCCTGATGCGCGACGGCGGACGCATCATCGCGTTGACCTACGCGCCCGGCGGCCGTTTCGGAAGCTGGCAGCCTTGGGTGGCTATGGGGGCCGCGAAAGCCGCTCTCGAAGTGTTGTGCCGCTACTTCGCGGTGGCCCTGGCTCCTAGGCAAATCACCGTGAACGCCGTCAGCCCCGGCTGGACCGACGATAGCGTGCTCAATAGTCTGCCCCAATCGGTTCAGGATGCCGTCAGGAACTGGCAGCAAGCCGGTTGGACTCCCATGCGCCGGCTGGGCTTGCCAGCGGACATTGGAAATGCCGTCGCCCTGCTTTGCTCGGCGGAAGCAAACTGGATCACCGGGCAAACTCTGGATGTAGATGGCGGTGCTTCTCTCGTGAACAGCCACCTGCCGCTGGAAATCCAGCAAATCCCGGCAGCCCGGGCCCACGCCGCCTAGTTTCTTTGGTTTAAAACAGCCGCGGCTGGCGTCGCGGCGCTTCGCGTCCAAAATATTCGTAAGCGCGCGGTGTGGCGACACGCCCGCGCGGCGTGCGGTCGATCATGCCGATCTGCATGAGGTAAGGCTCGTACATTTCTTCGATCGCGTCCTCCTCTTCGGCCAGCGCCGCGGCAAGCGTCCCCAGGCCGACCGGGCCGCCGCCATATTTGTCGAGCAGCGCCAGCATCAAGTTGCGGTCCACTTCGTCGAGGCCGTTCTCATCCACGCCCAGCATTTGCAGCGCTTCCTGTGCCACGGCGCGCGTAATCCGCCCGTCGGCGCGCACCTCGGCGAAGTCGCGCGACCGGCGTAGCAACCGGTTCGCGATGCGCGGCGTGCCCCGGCAGCGGCGCGCGATTTCTTCCGCTCCGCCCTCGTCCATTTCGATATTCAGGATTTTCGCCGAGCGGTGAATGATGATCAGCAAATCTTGCGGCGCGTAAAAATCCAGCCGATGCACGATGCCGAAGCGCGAACGCAGCGGCGCCGTGATCAATCCCGCGCGCGTTGTCGCGCCTACCAGGGTGAAGTGGCTCAATTGGAAAGGATGAATGCGCGCCCCCGGTCCCTGGCCAATGATCAGGTCCACGCGAAAATCTTCCATCGCGGGATATAGGACTTCTTCGACAGCAGCTTGCAAGCGATGGATTTCGTCCAGAAAGAAAACTTCTTTCTTTTCGAGCGAAGTCAGAATTGCCGTGAGGTCGCCTTTCCGTTCCAACAGCGGCCCCGCGCTGGTCTTGATCGGAACGTTGAGCTCGTTGGCGATAATTTGCGCCAACGTGGTTTTGCCAAGCCCGGGCGGGCCGTAGAGAAGCACGTGATCCAGCGCTTCATCGCGGCTGCGCGCCGCGTCAATGGCAATCTGAATGTTCTCCTTGACGCGCTTCTGCCCTATGTATTCCTCGAGCCTCCGCGGCCGCACGCTCACGTCAATGCGCGCATCGTCTTCGTACGCCGCGCCGGACACAATCCGCTCCGGCTGCCTCTGCTGCATCATCCGTTTTGCCGTGCCATCCGCCATTAGTCCGTATCCTAAAAATTCCGAACTCGCTATGCTCCGGACCTTGCGCTGCGTCCTTTCGGCGCGCTCAGGGATTGCAGCGCCGCGCGCAACAGCTTCTCAAAATTCCCTGCGCCTGCCGCGCGTTTCGCTTCCGCCGCCGCCTCTTCAGCTGTGCGCGTGTCGTAGCCCAGATTCACCAGCGCTGAAACCACGTCCGCTTCCACGCCCGCCCCAGAAGCCGCCGCGGGCTTCTCCGTTTCGATGGCCACAGCTTCGAGCTTGTCTTTCAGTTCGACCACAATGCGTTCCGCGGTCTTTCTTCCCACGCCGGGAATTTTCGTCAAGCGCACCAGATCGCCGCCGCGAATCGCAGGCACCAACTCTTCCACCCTCATCCCGGAAAGGATCTTCAGTGCCAGAGACGGACCAACTCCGGAAGCGGAAATCAGCAGCTCAAAAAAATGTTTTTCGCGCGCCGACACGAAGCCAAAAAGCGCCAGCGCATCTTCGCGCACGTGGGTGTGAATCAGGAGGGTGACCTCGGTGTGCAGTTCGCCGAGCGCGGCGTACGTTGAGAGCGGCACTTGCACCAGGTACCCGACGCCGCCCACGTCGACGAGCACCTGGTTCGGTCTTTTTTCCGCGAGCCGTCCGCGAAGCTGCCCTATCATCATTGTTGACCTAGGGCGCCAGTATTGCCGCCTTTTCTTCGCCTGTCAACGCGAACCGCAAGAACGAATGGGGCGAAAATTGCCGAGCGCTACGTCATCCGACGACAACCGGTCATAAACGTCATTGTGAAATTCCTTCCAACCCCCCGGATGCCCGACTGCTCGGAGCAAACACCCACCGCCGGGTCACCGGCCGTAGCGGCCCATCATTTCCGCGTGCGCGAGGATATGCCCCTTCATGGTGCGTTCCACATCAGGTTTCGTCGCGCCAGCTTTCAGGTTCAGCTTCGCATCCAGCGCATAAAGCTTGAAGAAATACCGGTGCGGATCCCCCGGCGGCGGACACGGCCCTCCGTAGCCGATTTTGCCGAAATCGCTTCGCCCTTGCCGCGCTCCATTCGCAAGCTGCTCTTGTTTTGCTACTCCCTCTGCAAGTTCTCTCGTGTCCGCAGGCAGATCGAACAGTACCCAATGGACCCACGTGCCCGCGGAAGCATCGGGATCGTCCATAATCAACGCGAAGCTTTGCGTCTTTGCCGGAGGTTCGGTCCAACTGAGCTTCGGCGAGACATCCGGCCCGTCGCACGTAAATTTCTTTGGAATCATTTCGCCGGCAGCAAATGACGCGTTGGAGATCTTCATGGTTCCCCCTTGGGTTTGCGCAATTGGAGTAACACCAAGGAAAGAGGCGAGGCACAAGGAAAAGCAAATCACGCCAGTGAACGCAAAGCGCATAAGAACAGCCCTTGCTATTTTCACACACCAGCGCTTTAGGAACGCGGAAAGTTTGAATACGCAGAATCAGCGGCGGCTGCGGTCCTTCCGAACCGCCTCGTCAATCAAGGCTTCCAATTCGTCGCGCGTTAGCGTCACACGATCTTCCGCGGATTCGCCGCCCTCGTTGGTGATAGGCAGTTCCGCGCCGCCACCCGGTGGAGGTGACACAAAGTATC
>QHYL01000054.1 GCA_003224105.1 Acidobacteriota bacterium
ACGAGTGACGAGTGGCGAGCGGAGGGAAAAGCAGATCCCTCACACGTCAGAGTGCGGCGGTTCGGGATGACTATGCTTGTCGGATAGAGAGGGGAGAGATCCTTCGACTCGCTGCGCTCGCTCAGGATGACTATCCTTGTCGGATAGTCACTTGGGCTGAGGCTCGGCGGGGGCAAGGACTTCACGGAACAGAGAAAGGACTTCGGAGATGCGGAAGGGCTTTTGGAGGAAGGAGGGTCCGCCGGGGGCGGGAGTTTCCGGGCCGGGATCGGTCAAGTCGCCGGTCATGTAGACGACGGCGGGCTTCTGCAAGCCGGCGGCAGCAATGCCTTCGAGGAGGCGGGCGGCAGCTTCGCGGCCGTCCACAAAGTAGCCGCCTGCGGAAAGATGCAGGTCGACGAGCAGAAGGTCGTAGCCCGGGGCCCGGCGATTTTCGGGGGAGGATGCGACAGCGCCGGAGCCGATCTGGAGATCGGCGGTCTCGGGGTGAGGAGCAACGGCGCCGGAGCCGATCTGGAGATCGGCGTTCCCGGGGTGAGGAGCAACGGCGCCGGAGCCGATCTGGAGATCGGCGTTCCCGGGCGAGGAGCGCTGGCCATTGGCGGCGTGGCCATTGTCAGTGTCGAGGGAGTCCGGGCGGTTTTCCCAGAAGCGCCGAATGAGGGCGAGGGCGTCTTCGGCGGTGGCGGCGCAGTCCACGCGGAGGCCCTGGGCGGAGAGGCCTTCGTGCAGGAGCAGGCGCAGGCTTTCTTCATCGTCGAGGACGAGGACGCTGCGGCCCTTGAGGATTTCGGCGGAGGAGTTTAAGGCCGCGGATTTCGGGGATGCGGATGCGGAAGGCGCGTTCGCTGAACCGGATGCGGCGAGGATGGAAGCAAAGCTGGATTCAGCAGGCGCGGCGGAAACGGATGCGGGGGCAACAGACGGAGCCGCTAATGCGGTTGTGGCGGAAGAGACTCCGGGCTCGAGAGGAGCCGGAGTTTCCAGCTTCTCGACTGGCGTTTCTTCGGCCGGCGATTTTTCCGCTGGAGCGGGCGGCAAAGTAACGGTGAACGCGGTGCCGCCTGCGGGAAGCGCTTCGGCTTCGATGAGGCCGCCATGCTCGCGCACGATGGACATGCAGATGCTTAGGCCGAGGCCGGTGCCACCGCCGGGGCGCTTGGTGGTGTAGAAGGGATCGAAGAGGCGCGGAAAAGCTTCCGGGCGGATGCCGACGCCATCGTCCTGAAAGGTGATGCAGATGCGGTCGCCGGTGCGGCCCGGGAGAATCTGGAGGTGTCCGGCGTCGCGGACTTCGCGGATGGCTTGTTCGGCGTTGGTGACGAGATTCAGGAAGACCTGGATGAGCTGGTTGGCGTCGCCCAGGACGCCGGGAAGGCTGGTGTGCGGCGGGCCTGGCGATGCGTGAGATCGAGCTGGCGCGTGAAGGATTCGTCATAGCCAGCTTGGCCGGCGCGCTCGCGAAGCAGTTCGGTGACGCCGAGAACGGCGGTGAGCGGATTATTCAATTCGTGGGCGACGCCGGCGAGCATCTGGCCCATGGCGGCGAGTTTTTCCGCCTGAATAAGCTGTTCTTCGAGGCGCTTGAGGTCGGTGACGTCGCGGCCGGAGAGCACCACGCCTTCGATGTTGCCGGATTCGTCGGAGAGCGGGCTGAAGTTGAAAAGAATGCGGCGCCAGTCGCCTTGTTTGCGGCGGACACGCACTTCCAGGGACTCATAAGTTCGTCTTGTGGCAACGATGTCGTCATAGAGCATGCGGACGGTGGGCATTTCCTCGGGATGGACGCAATGCCCGAAACCGAGGGCAGCGAGTTCTTGAGGTTCGTAACCGAGGACTTCGCGGGAGCGCGGGCTGACGAAAGTGTATTGGGAGTTAGTATCCAGGACGAGGATCATGTCGGGGAAATTGTCCACCAGGCGACGGGCAAACTCCTGCTGCTGGCGGAGGCGGCGCTCGATTTCGCGGCGCTCGGTGATATCCATGACCGCGCCCTGGTAGCGGACGACCTTGCCGGCATTGTCGCGAACGGCGGCAACGGTATTCAGACACACGATCGAGCCGCCGTCCTTGCGCAGATTGGTAGCCGAGCATGCGCACCAGCGCGGGATTGGCGTCCAGAATCCGGCCGTCGGGCGTGGTGATGTAGATGCCTTCCTGGAGCGTTTCGAAAAGCTCGGTGAAGCGCGTTTCGTTGCGGCGCAGCGCGGAAACGTCGCGCGCGAGCACGGTGATGCCGTGAATCGTTTCACCGCGCATCATGGCATGCACGACGCAGTCGAAGTAGAAAGGCGATTTTTGATTTTTCAGGCGGACCTGGAGCACGCCGGTCCAGTGACGGCGCTCGAGGAACCTCGGCATCGAACGCTTGAGAAGCTCTTCCTCCTGCCCGTTGCCTTCTTGAACGAATTCGCTGACCGACTTGCCGATGATTTCGGAAAACGGAGTTTCGACCAAGTCGGAAAAGCTGCGATTCACGGCGCGAATCCTGCCGTCCAGGGTAACGGCGAGGAGCAGGTCATCGAAGGAGTCGATTAAGTCGCGGTAACCCTGCTGGGACTTGGAGATCATTTCGAAGAGCTGGTCCATCTGTCGGTCGCTGGGCGGCTGGGCGTCGCGCTCCTCGATGCCGCGCAAGAGGCCGCGCAGCTCGGAGATTTCGCGGGTCTTCTTCCACATGTAGGCGCTGAAGAGCGCCACCAGCACGACGAGACCGATGGGCAGCGCCTCAAAGTGGTGAGGCAGGTTGCGAATCGAGCCCCAGGATGTCCACGCGTAAGCGAGGACAAGCAAAAAGAGAATCAGGAACGTGAGGCGCCAAAGTTCGTTTTGGCGCTTTTCGAACCGATCAAAGCTCGAGGAGATGGCGGAGCGGCGGGCGTCTTCGGACGTTGAGCCAGGTCTACCGCGTGGCGTGTTTTGACTTTTGTCGTTCATGAAGCTGGACGGAAGGCCCTTGCCTCATCCAACAGCCGTCGATGATGCGAGTCTTCTCATTGTAGGAATTCCACCGATAATTCCGCAATAAAGGCAACGAAACAGAGTTCCTGAGAGCAACCTGTACGCGCGCCCGGAAACGAAAACGGGGCCCTGACCATCAGGTCTGGGCCCCGCTTGAACTGGCCTGAGCCGGGTGTTGGCGAAGCTCGTCCAACAAGGGAATTAGCCCTCGGTGGCCGCGTCGGCTTCGGTGTCCTTTTGGAGGAAGTCGAGCGCAGCCGCTTCTTCAGCGGTGAGCTCGGCAGCTTCCGGAATTTCCTCGATCGGAGCGGGAGCGGGCATTTCCGTCAACAACTGAATGCTGCGGTAATGTTCGAGGCCCGTACCGGCGGGAATGAGGCGGCCCATGATGACGTTTTCCTTGAGGCCGCGGAGATAGTCCACTTTGCCGGCGACGGCAGCTTCGGTGAGCACGCGAGTGGTCTCCTGGAAGCTGGCGGCGGAGATGAACGAGTCAGTCGAGAGCGAGGCCTTGGTGATGCCCAAGAGCAACGGACGGCCCGTAGCCGGACGGCCACCGCGCTTGATGGCTTGATCGTTTTCCTCGCGGAAGCGGAACTTGTCCACCTGCTCCTCGAGGAGGAAGTTGGTATCGCCAACGTCTTCGACCTTGACCCAGCGCATCATCTGGCGCGAGATGGTTTCAATGTGCTTGTCGTTGATATTCACGCCCTGGAGGCGGTAAACCTCCTGAATCGCATTGACGAGATAAGCTTGCGTGAACTTCTCGCCGAGAACGGCGAGAAGGTCGTGAAGGTTGAGTGGGCCATCGATCAGAGCTTCGCCGGCCTTGACGTGATCGCCTTCCTGAACGTTGATGTGCACGCCGCGCGGGATGGAATATTCCTTGGTGGTCTTGCCATCTTCGCTTTCGACGTAGATTTTGCGCATGCCCTTGGCGATTTCGCCGTAACGGACGGCCCCGTCGATTTCGCTGATGACCGCGGGATCCTTGGGCTTGCGGGTCTCGAAAAGTTCGACAACGCGCGGGAGACCGCCGGTGATGTCCTTGGTCTTTGTGGTTTCGCGCGGAATCTTCGCGAGCACGTCGCCGGCCTGGACATCGTCGCCGTCCCGAACCATCAAGTGGGCGCGGGAAGGCATGAGGTATTTCTTGCGAACTTTGCCGGAAGAATCGCGAACGAGAATCGCGGGCTGATGCTTTTCATCGCCCGGCGGCAAAGTCACAACGTCCTGAGAAAGGCCGGTGACCTCGTCCACCTGCTCTTCGATGGTAATGCCGGTCTTCAGGTCGTCGAATTTCACCGTGCCGGCGGTTTCCGTGAGGATCGAGAAGGTAAACGGATCCCACTCGGCAAGAACCTGGCCGTGGGTGACGTGTTCGCCGTCCTGAACGCGGAGACGCGCGCCGTAAACGACGTGGTAACGCTCCTTCTCGCGGTTCTTTTCGTCAACGATGGCGATAAGGCCGGCGCGGTTCATGGCGATGAGCGTGCCGCCGCGTCCCTCGACGCGCTTGAGATCCACGAACTTGACGATGCCGTTGTTGCGCGCTTCGAGAGTGGAGCGCTCGGAGACGCGCGTGGCGGTTCCGCCGATGTGGAACGTGCGCATGGTGAGCTGCGTGCCGGGCTCGCCGATGGACTGCGCGGCGATGACGCCGACGGCTTCTCCGAGTTCGACCATGCGGCCGGTGGCCAGGTTGCGGCCATAGCACAGCGCACACACACCGCGCCGCGATTCGCAAGTGAGCACGGAACGGATGCGGACGCGGTCGATGCCCGCGCCCTGGATGGCGTTGGCCAGTTCTTCGTTAATCTCCTGGTTCACGTCAACGATGACGTTGCCCTCGAAGTCCTTGATCTTATCGAGGGAAACGCGGCCCACGACGCGATCGCGGAGCGGCTCGACTTCGACGCCCGCTTCGATAATGGGCTCGACGTAAATGCCGTCGTTGGTGCCGCAATCGAGTTCGTTGATGATGACGTCCTGCGCAACGTCCACGAGGCGGCGCGTGAGGTAGCCGGAGTCGGCGGTTTTGAGCGCCGTATCGGCCAAGCCTTTTCGCGCGCCGTGCGTGGAGATGAAGTACTCCAACACGGTGAGGCCTTCGCGGAAGTTGGACGTGATGGGCGTCTCGATGACTTCGCCGGAAGGCTTGGCCATCAAACCGCGCATCCCGGAAAGCTGGCGGATCTGCTGTTTCGAACCGCGCGCGCCGGAGTCGGCCATGACGTAGACCGGGTTGATGTTGCCTTCCTTGTCCTGGCCTTCGAGGGCCTTGAACATTTCGTCGGCAACTTTCTCCGTGACGTCGCCCCAAATGGCAATGACTTTGTTGTAGCGCTCGCCGTTGGTGATTGCGCCGTCCAAGTATTGCTGCTGAACCTTAACGCCTTCTTTTTCGGCGTTCTCAACGAGCTTGTACTTGTCGCCAGGGATAAACATGTCTTCGATGCCGATGGAAATGCCGGACTTGGTGGCGTAGGTGAAGCCGAGCACCTTCAGGTGATCCAGCAGGACGACTGTGTCCGTGAGGCCAAAACGCAAATAGGCGTAATAGACGAGCTGCTGGACGCCCTTTTTCTTCAGGAGTCCGTTCACATAGGGGAATTTCTCGGGCAAGTGCGAATTGAAGATGACGCGGCCAACGGTGGTCTGGATGAACTGGCGCTCCATTTTTACCGGCTCGGTGTGGGTCACATCCTGGTTGTCGTACGCGGTAGTGAGGTCAATGACTTCACCGGTGTAGCGCAAGCGAATCGGAGTGAGCAGCTCGACCTCACCGGCTTCGAGCGCGAGGACAACGTCTTCGGTGGAGCCGAACACGCGGCCTTCGCCTTTGGCGCCGGGCTTGTTCTTGGTGAGGTAATAGATGCCCAGTACCATGTCCTGGGACGGCACGGCGAGAGGCAAACCGTGCGCAGGAGAAAGAATGTTGCGCGAGCTGAGCATCAGCACGGAAGCTTCCACCTGCGATTCCGGCGAAAGCGGAATGTGCACGGCCATCTGGTCGCCGTCAAAGTCCGCGTTGAACGCGGTGCAGACGAGGGGGTGAATGCGGATGGCCTTGCCTTCAACGAGTGTCGGCTCGAACGCCTGAATGCCGAGGCGGTGCAGCGTCGGAGCGCGGTTCAGCAGAACCGGATGCTCGCGGATGACGTCTTCCAGAATGTCCCAGACTACGGACTCCTGCTGCTCCACCATTTCCTTGGCCTGCTTGATGGTGGTGCAGTGGCCCTGGGCTTCGAGCTTGTGATAGATGAAGGGCTTGAAGAGCTCGAGAGCCATTTTCTTCGGCAGACCGCACTGATTGAGTTTGAGCTCGGGACCAACCACGATGACGGAGCGGCCGGAGTAGTCCACGCGCTTGCCGAGCAGGTTCTGGCGGAAACGGCCCTGCTTGCCCTTGAGCGTATCGCTGAGGGATTTAAGCGGACGGTTGTTCGTGCCGCGCAGGACGCGGCCGCGGCGGCCGTTGTCAAAGAGCGCGTCAACGGCTTCCTGCAACATGCGCTTTTCGTTGCGCACGATGACATCGGGCGCGTGAAGTTCCATGAGCTTCTTCAAACGGTTGTTGCGGTTGATGACGCGGCGATAGAGATCGTTGAGGTCGGAAGTGGCGAAGCGTCCGCCGTCCAGAGGCACCAGCGGGCGCAGTTCCGGCGGGAGGACCGGAATCACGTCGAGAATCATCCACTCCGGCTTGTTGCCGCTCTTGCGGAAGGCTTCGAGCACTTTCAAGCGCTTGGCGTACTTGATGCGCTTCTGAAGCGAGGGATCGGCCTTCATTTTGTCGCGGAGTTCGTCGGCAAGCTTGTCCACTTCGACGCGGCGAAGCAGTTCCTTGATGGCTTCCGCGCCCATCTTGGCGGTGAACTGGCCGGGATATTCCTTCTGGAGTTCGCGATACTTTTCTTCGGGCAACACTTCGCGCTCGCGAAGAACGGCGACTTCGCCGGGATCCACGACAACGAACGCCTCGAAGTACAGGATGCGTTCGAGGTCGCGCATGGAAATGTCCAGCAAGTAGCCGATGCGGCTGGGCAAGCCCTTGAAGAACCACACGTGCGAGCAGGGCGAAGCCAGCTCGATGTGGCCGAGGCGCTCGCGGCGGACTTTGCTAAGCGTGACTTCGACACCGCACTTGTCGCAGATCACTCCGCGGTGCTTCATGCGCTTGTACTTGCCGCACAGACATTCCCAGTCGGTGACGGGGCCGAAAATCTTGGCGCAAAACAGGCCGTCCCGTTCGGGCTTAAACGTACGGTAGTTAATGGTCTCCGGCTTGGTGACTTCGCCATGAGACCACGAGCGAATTTTTTCCGGGCTTGCCAGGCTGATGCGGATGGAATCGAAATCAGCAATCAGGCTGGCGCGATCATACGGGCTGCTACGATACAAGGTTGTTTCCTCCCTCCCTGACTTTCGCCAGGGCCGCGACCGGATGTTTTTGGAACATCCGACCGGCTGAGAACCCAATTACGGAAACTGCAAAAACTATCCCAGGCGGGCAGGCCTGTGCCACTAGTCCGCGGCCTTTTCTGTTTGCGGTTTCTGCCGCTTCATCAATTCGACGTCCAAACAGAGCGACTGCAACTCGCGCACCAGCACGTTGAACGATTCCGGCACACCCGGCTCAATGCCGGGCTCGCCCTTGACGATGGCCTCGTAAATTTTGGCGCGGCCGTAAACGTCGTCGGACTTTGCCGTGAGCAGCTCCTGGAGAATGTGAGCGGCGCCGTAGGCTTCGAGCGCCCAAACTTCCATTTCGCCGAAACGCTGTCCGCCGAATTGCGCCTTGCCGCCGAGCGGCTGTTGCGTAATCAGCGAGTACGGGCCGATGGAGCGCGCGTGAATCTTGTCGTCGACAAGATGCGAGAGCTTGAGCATGTAGATAAAGCCGACGGTAACCGGCTGGTCGAACTCGTCGCCAGTCATGCCATCGAAGAGGTTGATTTTGCCAAGGCTCGGCAGGCCCGCCACTTCCAGCAGGTGGCGGATTTCCGGCTCGCGCGCGCCGTCAAACACCGGCGTGGCGAAGGGAATACCTTCCTTGAAGCCTTCGGCGTACTCGATCAAGTCGTCGTCTTCGAGCTTCGCGAGCGATTTCCAGATCGCGGTCTCGCCAAACACTTCCTTGAACCAGCGGCGCAACGCTTCGGCTTTGACTTCCCTGCTGAACAGGCGCTTCAGGCTGTTGCCGAGTTCCTTGGAAGCCCATCCGAGGTGCGTCTCGAGAATCTGTCCGACGTTCATACGCGAAGGAACGCCGAGCGGATTGAGAACGATCTCGACCGGGGTGCCATCGGGCAAGTACGGCATATCTTCCTGCGGCACGATGCGCGCGATGACGCCTTTGTTACCGTGGCGGCCGGCCATCTTGTCACCGATGGAGAGCTTGCGCTTCATGGCGATGTAGACTTTGACCAGCTTGATGACGCCGGGAGGCAGTTCGTCGCCCTTCTTGAGCTTTTCCTTGCGCTCTTCGGTGATCTTGCGAAGCACGTCAATCTGTCGCGAGGTCATCTCCTCGATTTCTTCGATTTTCTCGATGAGGAGAGGATCCTTTTCGTTGAGTTTCAGGCGCTTGAGGTTGCGCGTGGAGATTTTTTCGATCAGCTCACGCGTCAGCTCGGTGCCCTTGGTCAACAGGCGCTTGTTGGTCTTTTCATCGTGCAAGTCGGCCTGCAAAACCTTGCCGCCCAGCAGGTCGGAAAGGCGCTTGAGGCGCTCGTCGGTGAGGATGCGAATTTCGTCGGCCAGGTTCTTCTCCAGCTTGAAAACCTGCGTGGCTTCGATGGCCTTGTGGCGCTCGTCCTTTTCTCCGCCCTTGCGGGTGAAGATCTTGACGTCCACGATGGTGCCTTCAATGCCCGGCGGGCAGTAGAGCGAAGCGTCGCGCACGTCGCCGGCCTTTTCGCCGAAGATGGCGCGGAGCAATTTTTCTTCCGGAGTGAGCGTGGTCTCGCCCTTTGGCGTGACCTTGCCGACGAGAATGTCGCCCGGCTTGATGACCGCGCCGATGCGGATGACGCCGCTTTCGTCGAGGTTGCGCAGGAACGATTCGCCGATGTTGGGGATGTCTCGGGTGACTTCTTCAGGCCCGAGCTTCGTGTCGCGCGCCTCGATTTCGTACTCCTCGATGTGAATCGAAGTGTAGTAGTCGTCTTTCACCAGCTTTTCGCTGACGAGGATGGCGTCTTCGAAGTTGTATCCGCGCCACGGCAGGAAGGCCACAAGGACGTTGCGGCCGAGAGCCAATTCGCCGCGCTCGGTGCACGGGCCGTCGGCGAGAACCTGGCCTTTCTTCGCGCGGTCTCCGACACGAACCAAAGGCTTCTGGTTGATGCAAGTGTTCTGGTTCGAGCGCTTGAATTTGATGAGCTGATAGATGTCCGCGCCCACTTCGCGGCTGAGCACGCCGGAATGGTCGGACTCGACGCGCACGATGATGCGCTCAGAGTCGACCTGGTCGACAATGCCTTCGCGGCGACAGAGCACGACCGCGCCGGAATCGCGCGCGGTGACACGCTCCATGCCGGTACCGACCAGCGGCGCCTCGCCCTTGATCAGAGGCACGGCCTGGCGCTGCATGTTCGAGCCCATCAGGGCGCGGTTGGCGTCGTCGTTCTCAAGGAACGGAATCAAGCTGGCGGCCACGGAAACGAGTTGCTTCGGCGAAACGTCCACGTAGTCCACTTCTTCGCGCTGCTTCAACACGAAGTTGCCGGCCTGGCGGCAGTTGACGAGTTCGGTGGTGATGCGCTGCTTTTCATCGAGCGCCACGTTGGCCTGCGCGATGACGTACTTGTCTTCTTCCCAAGCAGAAAGATAGAAGCAGTACGGTTCATAGACCACCTTGCGGCGCTTCAGCTCTTCGTTGAGTTCTTCGACTTTGTCGCGCTCGACGATTTCGCCGGCCTTGAACTCGCTGTCGCCGGCGTTGACGATCTGCACGTAGTCAATGATGCGGCCGGCCTTGACCTTGCGGTAGGGCGACTCGATGAAGCCGTAATCGTTGATGCGCGCGAAGCAGCTCAGCGAGCTGATGAGTCCGATGTTCGGGCCTTCCGGCGTTTCAATCGGGCAGATGCGGCCGTAGTGCGTCGGGTGGACGTCGCGGACTTCGAACCCAGCACGCTCGCGCGAAAGACCACCGGGACCAAGAGCCGAGAGGCGGCGCTTATGCGTGATTTCGCTGAGCGGGTTGGTCTGGTCCATGAACTGGCTGAGCTGCGACGAGCCGAAGAACTCGCGAATCGCGGCCATGACCGGCTTGGCGTTGACCAGGTCGTGCGGCATGGCTGTCGACATTTCCTGGTACACACTCATCTTTTCCTTGATGGCGCGCTCCATGCGAACCAGGCCGATGCGGAACTGGTTTTCGAGCAGCTCGCCGACGGCGCGAACGCGGCGGTTGCCGAGATGGTCGATGTCGTCCACCAAGCCGATGTTCTTGCGCAGCTTGAAGAGGTACTTGATGGCGGCGACGAAATCGGGCGTATCCAGCGTGCGATTGTCGAGCGGCGTGTCCAATCCCATCTTGATGTTGAACTTCAGGCGGCCG
>QHYL01000055.1 GCA_003224105.1 Acidobacteriota bacterium
ATCCGATTCAACTGCGCGATCAACGAGAGGCGAAAATCCTTGCGATCGGCCGCGAATTGCATTTCGTCGGTGAGCGCGGGCAGGAAGCGAGGGTGCGCCTTGAGAATTTGGCCGATGCGGTTCCTTGCGGAGGCTTCGTCGCCGATTGTATGCTCCGCCACGGCGAGCCAATGCATGGCTTCCGGCGAATCTGCCTCTAAACGCAGAGCGGCCTCAAAGGAGGATTTGGCGCGGGATAAATCATCGTGCATCAACGCAAAGCGCCCTTCGGCAATGCGGCGCGTAGCAGAATCGGGTTGAGATTCGAGCGCCTTTAAGAACATGCGAGCCGTGACGGAGTCCTTCAGATCGAGCGCGGTTATCGAGCCAGCTTCCAAAGCCCGCTGCACTTCGGACGGTTCTAAATTTGTTGGCAGCGGCGCCGCGCGAAACTGCGTAATCATTCCCTGATTCTCGTCGGACAGGCCGGAAGTAAGTAATGTTTGCGGAGCGTGGTATTCCAACAGAGTGCGATCATCGGTGTTCAAAGCGCTGCCGGCCGCCAGCCTTCGCACACCGGCGGCGTCCAGCAAGTAGTAAGCAGAGAGCCCTTCGGGCTGACGGACATCCAGGGCTTCAAAGTCCCTGCGAATGGCCGGTTCTTGCCAGAGCGAACGGAGCCGAGTGAATTGGAGTAAAGAAGGTTCTGTACGGCCAAGCAAGAGGAGATCTGGACCTTCTGCGCGCCAGAGAGTCACTTCGGGGAAGTGAGGCGCGATCGACCCGATTATCATGCGCAGGTCGGCCGGCGCGAGCGAGTAGGACTGGACCCACTGCACGAACATTCCGCCCGGTGCAAGGCGTTGCCGCACCGCGGCGTAATACTCGGTTGTAAAGAGTGTGGCAATTCCCGCGATCCAGGGGTTCGACGGTTCGGAGATGATGAGGTCGTATTGCTCCCGCGAGGTAAGCAGGAAGTTTCGCGCGTCATCAAAGATGATATGAAGACGGGGATCGCTTAGGACGCCACGGTTGAGTTTTTTCAGAAACGGGGCCGCGCGGATCACCGCGGGCTCGATTTCAACGCAGTCAATTCTTTCCGCGTTGGGATAGCGGGCCACGGCGGAAGCGGTCATGCCGCTGCCGAAGCCGATAATCAAGACGCGTCGCGGGGCGGGATGCAGCGCCGCTCCCAGGTGGCGATCTCGCTCAGTGTGAGATGCCCCTGGTAGGAGTTGCCGTAGAGCACCGCAGAAAGGGACATCAGCGATTTGTTGTGGAACAAGGAAGAAGCTCCGACAACAATGACGCCCAGAATACAGACAAGGTTTGCGGCGAGGGACAGGACGCTGCGCCGAGACAAGCGCAACTCCAACGCAACTGCCAGGAGCAAATTCACGCATGCGGTGAACGCGACAACACGGAAGTTCCCCAGCCAGGAAACCAGCCAGAAACCTGTCACCAAAGAACCGAGGATAGCGCCGAGAGTGTTTGCGGCGTAGGCCTTGCCGACGGTGGCCGACTCACCGGATTGGTTTCCAGAGCTGTGACCAATGAGAACAACCACAGCCGGAAAGTTGAAGCCAAATACGATGGCGGTGGGAAGAAAGGTCAGGGCAGAGACAATGAATTGTGCCAAGACCAGGCCACCAAATGTCTGATGGGTCAGACGGAGAACCAGCGGAACGAGAGAAGCAATCCAGGGAAAAAGAAGTAAGGAAGCGACGGCTACGATACCGGTCCAGGTCTGCGTGCGAGAGAAAGTTACAAGAGACGCGACTCGCGAGCGAGCAAAGTAGCGCTGGAAGAACATGCTGCCTATCGCGGAGCCCAGCAGAAATGTTGCCAGCATGAGCGTAAACGCGTAGGTGGAGCTGCCAATTGTGATGGACAAAAGACGCGTCCAGGTAATTTCATAAGCAAAGGCGGTGCTGCCTACCACCCCAAACAGAAAAAGCAGGAACGTCGAGGCATCGCGCGTCATTTCCGGCGCAAGGGAAGGCGCCTTTGCGGGTGAACCCGCAATACCCTGCGCAATACCGGCGCTCTTTGCAACCCGCAGAGCGATCAGGCCGGCCAGGAGGTTAAGAAGTGCGGCGAGAGCGACGGTGATGTGCAGACCGAACACCGGAAGCAGCACGAATCCGGAGAGCAGAGTTCCTGCAACCGCACCTAAAGTGTTGATCCAATAGAGCAGGCTGACGCGGTTTCCCAACTCTGCCGAATGTCGCCGCATGCTCTGAACCAGGATCGGGAACGTTCCACCCATTAGGAAGGTGGGAATAAACAACACCAAGGCAGCGCCGAGGAATCTCAGGAGCAGTAGAAGCGACTGGAGACCACCAGCGGCAGGATAGGCAACCAGATACAACCAGCGAACGGCCGCAAGGCCTGCGAGCGACAGGGCCCCCGAAGCGCCGACGAGCAGCTCGAGACGGGCGTAGAGTGCTGTAGGGTTCGCGTGATCTTCCGCCCAGCGGCCAATATAAGCGCTGCCCGCGGCCAGCCCTGCCATGAATACCGCAAGCACCGTGGAAATGGCATAGACGGTGTGCCCGAAGATGAGTCCCAGCGCCTTGCTCCAAGCCACTTGATAGACGAGCCCGGCTGTGCCCGATAGGAGGAAACAAAGCAGAATTCCGAAAGAACTCTGATGCGAAGGGGAGGCTTTTTTCATTTGGCGAAGAGACTGACGATTCTTCTGCCGAGCTGCCAGGCCTAGTCTCGCGGTCAGTATTCTAGGCCAGTCCGGCTTTTGTCAGTGGGAGTTCGCGGATGCGCTTTCCGGTTGCGGCGAAAATCGCATTGCAAATCGCCGGAGCAATCGCGGGAAGCCCGGGCTCGCCGATGCCGCCCGGAGGCGCGTCGCTTTCCACGATATGCACGTGAACTTCGCGGGGAGCGGTATTCATTCGTGCCACGGGATAGGTATCAAAGTTGGATTGATCGATGACGCCGTTGGTCGCTGTGATTTCGCCATAGAACGCGATGCTCGTGCCCATGACCGCCGCGCCTTCAAACTGATTTCGCGCCATTTCAGGATTCACTACCGTGCCCGCGTCGAGCGCGGTGTCCACGCGTTGAATGCGCACTTTGCCGGCGTCGTCAATGTGCACCTGGGCCACGGAAGCGGCATAGGTCAGGAAGCTGCGGTGCATGGCCAGTCCCATGCCAAATCCATTGCCTTGTTTCTTTTTGCCCCAGCCGGATTTTTCCGCAACGGCTTGCAGCACGCGGCGGAATCGCGCGGTGTCGATGGGATATTGATCGTAAGGCTGGCCGTAGTTTTGATAATCCTTCGGCAGCTCACTTTTCGGAAGGATGCGGTCCGGCCCCAGGAGTTGCAGCTGATACTCGAGCGGATCTTTTCCGGCGGCGTGCGCCAGTTCGTCGGCGAATGACTGAATGGCAAACGCGTGGTAAATGTTGGCGACGGAGCGGAACCAGCCGATGCGAACATGTGCGGTGGCCGGGCCGTTTTCGGAGCGATGATTGGGAATGGCGAACGGCAGGTCCGAGAAGCCCAGTCCGAGTTCGCCGGCATCGGAATAGACCGCGTCAGCGTTGAACGTCGAACCAATAGGAGGGAAGACCGTGCGCTGCAGCCAGGCGGTGGGCTTTCCGTCCGCGCCCAGCGACGCTTTCATGTACATCGCTGACACGGAGTGATAGGTGTCGAACTTAATGTCGTCCTCGCGGCTCCAGACCACTTTCACTGGCTTGCCAGTTTTTTTCGAAAGCACAGCCGCTTCCACCGCAAAATCCGGGAAGGATTTTCTGCCGAACGCGCCACCGAGCAGCGTAACGTGTACGGTCACGTCTTCCTTCTTTGCTCCCACAGCCGCGGCGATCGCATCGCGCGCGCCCACGGGACTTTGCGTGGGGGCCCAGGCCTCGACTTTTCCGTCGCGGTAGACCGCCAGCGCCGCCGGCGGCTCCATCGAAGCATGCGCCAGCAGCGGCGCATAATATTCCGCCTCAATGATTTTTCCGCCCTGTGCGAATGCCGTATCCACGTTCCCGACTTCCCGGACAACCTTGCCCGGTTTTCGGGCGGTGTCCTCCAATTCCTTTCGATACGGGCCGGAGTTGAAGACGCGGTGCGAACTCTCTTCCCATTCGACTCTCAGCTTTTTTCTGCCTTGCATGGCAGCCCAGGTGTTGTCCGCGAGCACGGCCACGCCGCCCAGAGCTTGAAAGAGAACGGGCGGCTTGAACGTGTCGATGGTTGCGGTTTGCTTTACCCCGGTGACGGCGAGAGCGGCTTTATCGTCCACGGACTTCACGGTGCTGCCGAGGACGGGAGGATGCAGCACACTGGCGTACAACATGCCGTCCATGCGGGTGTCCTGACCGAAAATTCCTTTGCCGGTGCACAAATCCTTCAGATCGTAACCAGCCGCGTCTTTTCCGATGTAGCGCCACTCGCTGCGCGGCTTGAGTCTCAGCTCCTCCTTCTTTGGCACTTCCAGTTTTGCAGCAGCCGCCGCAAGTTCGCCATATCCAAGTTTCTTCCCGGACTGTTTATGAGTGACAAAATGCAATTCCGTGGAACATTCGCCTTCGGGAACATTCCATTGTTTCGCGGCAGCGCGCACGAGCATCAATCTCGCCATTGCGCCGGCTTCGCGCAGAGGCACAAAGAAGCTCACCACTGAGTGCGAGCCGTCGGTGTCCTGGTCGCCATATTTTTCATCGCCGGTAGCCTGCACGACTTTGACGCGAGCCCAGTCCGCATCGAGTTCATCCGCGACAATGCGCGGCAGGGAAGTGCGCACCCCGTTGCCCATTTCCGAACGATGTGCGACCACGTACGCCGTTCCATCCGTGTCGAGCGCCAGATAAACGCTGGGTTGCCACGCGGCTTTGCCCATCGCCTCCGCAGCGCTGGAATTTGGAACCGTGGAGGCGGCGAACACCTGTTCCGGCATCCAGCGCACGCTCAAGACAAAAGCGCCCGCGCCAAGCATGCCCTTGAGGAATCCGCGGCGGCTGCTGGCGGTTTCTTGCTCCTGCTTGGAAATGTTCTCGATGTGAATCATACGTCCTCACAGAAAAACCGAATGGAATGAAGCGTAAGGCCGGACCGCACTGCTTTATCCTACCGCCACGGAGGCATCTTGCAAACCCGAGCCACTATGGTGTGGGCCATTCTCCCAGCGCGCGCCGCAAATCCACGAGCTGCCCGAGATGATAAGCATTGTGGTCGGCGAGCAGCAGCGCCTCGCGCAAGATGGTTTGCCCGTCGCCGTGCGGGATCTTCGCGCACAAATCGGTCTTCGGGTTGTTCACCAGGCTGACAATTTCCTCGAGGTCGCGCTGAAATGCCTCCACGGATTTGTCCCAAGCAGCCGCATCCGCAGGCCCCGGCGTTTTCGGCCAATAACCTTCGGGAAATCCCGGCGAGACGTGTTTCGCGTTGCGGCTGAATTCCAGGATGTCCCATTGCGCGATCCGCGAATGCTCCAAAAGCTGCCAGCCGGTGTGCGGCAGGCCGGCGATGAAGGTTCCGCGCTTCGCCTCGGGAAAACCCTCGACGGCATCCATGAAATGAACGTGAGCGCCGCCTCCCTTTAAAAGGTAGACGACGTGCTCGCGCAAAGCTTTGTCGTTGTTGCCCGAATTTGTTTGTTTCCTGGCTACTGACTTCTTCCTTGGGGCAGGCTTTGCTTTTTTCTTCATGATGGGGATTCCTATTTTTCCGAAACCAGAACCTGTTGCGGCATGTCTGGAACGGGATGCAATGTTGTTTTTGCGAATCCCGCGTTGCGAAACATCTTCTCATATTGCGCGAAAGTATAGGCGTCTCCCGCGTCCGTGCCTGCCAGCATCACCAGGCTGAACGCGGCGGCCATGGGCGGAGTGACGCGGTCTTCATTCGGCACAAACTCGAGGGTGATGGCTTTGCCTCCAAGGTTTAGTGCCGCATGACCGCGGCGCATCAGTTTTTCACACGTGGGTGCGTCGAAATGATGGAGGATATTGGTCAACAAAACATAATCGTAGCCTTCTCCGAGCTCTGTTTCGAATGCGCTACCGGGTTTCGTAGTATGGCGGCTGGCGACGCCGAATTTCCCCGCGTTTTCTTTTGCCACTTCCAGCACCGCAGGCCAGTCCACAGCCACCACTTGCGCGTTGGGATTGCGCCTCGCCAGGGTGATTCCGTACATTCCGTGCCCGGCGGCGATGTCCAGGACTTTGCAGGGCTTAGCTTCCACTGCGCCGGCGAGTCCCGCGATGAACTCCGCCGCGGGTATCGTTAGCGGCGCCATCGAGCGCGCAAAGTTCACCCAAATCTCTTCATGCGCCTTGGTGTGGTCTCCGGTCTCGCTGGCCGTGCCGCCTTTTCGCACGGCCTCCGTCAGCGTGCCAAAATTCCTGCGGCTCCAGGGGCTGGCAAGGAAATCAATCATCGTCGCGAGACACGCGGGCGAGCGGCGGTTCAAAAAGGCCGCGGATTCCTGCGTCAGTGAATACTCGTTTCGTTTCTTCGTCAGGAACTCCTTGATCGTGAAGTAATCACACAAAATCCGTAAGCCACGCTCGGAAGCTCCAATCTTTGCGGCGAGTGAGGCGGTGGTGTTCGCGCCATCGGCAATCGCCGTGAAAATGTCCAGCTCGATCGCGGCTTTAAGCGCTTCGGTCTCTTGAAACGCGACCATAGTATTGAAAATGCGCTCTGGTGTTGGCTTGGAAGCGGTTGTGGATGCAGCCATCATCGGCTCCAATTCGTGATTTGAATTCCCACCCTCTACAGATGCTGGCATCCGCGAAATGTTGCCAGGAGTGTACAAGCGCGTTGCGTCATTGCCCGGACCCGCTCATGCTGGCATACTTTCTCTCCCCGCGGCAAGCAAGAGGCACAAATGAAACGCGAATATCAGCGCTGGTATTCCCAGCGGTTGGGACTGGAGCTGGGCGTTGCGGTCTACGGCCACTGGGGGGCGCCTTTGCTGGGCTTTCCGACGAGCGCGGGCGATGAATGGGAACTGGAAGGCCAGGGGATGGTGGAGGCGCTCGGCGATTTCATCGAAGGGGGCAAGATCAAGTTTTATACGGTGAATTCCATCAACGGGCTGAGTTTTTACAACAAAGGAGCGCATCCTTTTCGCCGCAGCTATGTCCAGGCAGCGTTCGATTCGTACTTGCGAGAAGAAGTTGTGCCGTTTATCTGGAACAATTGCCAGACCCAGGGCCTTGCGATCTCGACGATGGGTGCGTCGTTCGGCGCCTATCACGCGGCGAATTCGCTCTTCAAGCATCCGGACGTGATCAAGCGGTGCTTCGCGATGTCCGGCGTTTACGATTTGCGGAATTTCATGGACGGGTTGTACGACGACAATTTTTATTTCAACAATCCCATAGATTATCTCTCGAACATGAGCGATCCGTGGTTTTACGAACAGATTGCGGGCTGCGACATTCACATCACTACAGGCACGGGGCCGTGGGAGAACAGCGGACCGGCCTACCGGCTCTCGGAAGTTCTTTCCGGGAAAGGCATCCGCCACTCGCTCGATAACTGGGGACCGCAGGGCGGCCACGACTGGCCGTATTGGAAGCACCAGATGCGGGAATACGTGGGAAGACTGTTCTAGAGCCTCGATTCCCATTGTTGGTTGCGAAAGGCTCCAGAAAGATGAAAGACAAGTCGCAACGGCCAGCGAAGTTGAAGAAGCGAAAGAGCAAGCGGCGCATCGCTTCCAACGTCAAAGCGCACCAAAGGAAGGGCTTGGGAACCCGGATTGCAGAGCCCTTTGGAGACATTGCATTGGGGCCCGGCGAGGAAATCCCCGAACTTCGTGGGTTTACCATGGAACCGCCGGATTTCGGGGAATAGCCGTCCTCCGTACAAGAGTACGCGCCGCGGTTTTTCAATCCGAGTCGAGGATGGAGTTCACAATTCCGCCGACTACGCTGGCTTGGGGGCCTCTGTTGGAATCGATGGGCATGTATTCCATCAACTCGTGGGCCAGCTTGGCGATGGGCAGAGTCTGAAGCCACACGCGGCCTGGTCCTGTTAAGGACGCGAGGAAGATTCCGTCACCGCCAAAGATCATGTTCTTGATTCCCGGCACGGTGGTGATTTCAAAACTCACGGTGGTCTGAAACGCGCCTACGTGCCCTGGATGGACGCGCAACGTTTCGCCGGGGCGCAAATCTTTCACAATCAATTCTCCGGAGAGTTCGAGCCAGGCAGTGCCCTGGCCGCCGACATGCTGCAGCACGAACCCGCTTCCGCCAAAAATTCCCGCGCCCAGCGATTGCTGGAACCCGACGCCAATCTGGACTTGCGGGGTCGAACAAAGGAACCCGTGGCGGTGAATCATATATTCGCGGCCCGCAGCGACCTCGATAGGCACAATGTGCCCGGGAAGTCTCGTAGCAAACGCAAGTTCGCCCGGCGCTCCCACGGCGCGATATTCCGTCATGAAAAGCGTTCCGCCGCCTGCCACGCGCTTCAACGCGCCCCAGATGCCTCCCCCGCCGGCATATTGAGTATGCGTGGTCATCTGAATTGAGCTGCCCATCCAGGAAAGCTGGCCAGCTTCTGAAATGATCGAGTCGTTTGGATCGAGGACGAACTCCAGGACCGGCATCGTCGTGCCCACAATTTCGTTGCGCATCCTTCACTCCTTATCGGCTGGAAATGTCAGCGCTGGCTAAGAAAGACCGTGCCACGCGCGCATCTTGGCCATGCATCGCCGCTTAGCATCGCATAAAATTATCTACGCATACATAGGATGAGAAGTTGCGGGAATGATGAGTCTCGGTACACGAGTTCTACTACAGCCCGAGATGGTCGAGTTGGTAGCGGCCCTTTTCGATGACCTGGTCGTCATCAATCCAAACGTCGCATTCTCGGGTCAGGACGTCCACATGCGTGGTGGATTTCCAGTCGGCGTGCGTCTGGCTGCCGTAGGGATCACCGAAGGCAAGATGCACGCCGGGAAACTTTTCGTCCTGCAGCAGCACGCCAATCATCTCAGTTAATCCAAGATTGGTTCCGAAGGCCAGCTCGCCGACGCGGTCGCTGTTTTCATCCGTGTGGCAATAGTCCCAGAATTCCTGCTGCAAATCCGTGCGCTCGCACGCCACCTCCACAAGCCGCGCGGCTTTGATGGTGAGCGTAAGCGGCGTGGACTGCAAGTCGCCGTATCTTCCGTTGAAGTGATCGCCTGCGGTGGCGTCGCAAACAAACGTGCCATCCACTGTTGCGGGAGTGGTGAACACTTCGCCCGCCGGAAGATTCGACCAGTAACGCGGATTGATGAGGCCGCTGGTCTTCACCCAATCGAGGCGCTGATCGAAGTGCGCGACGAACTCGGTGCCAGCCTCGGTTTTTACCGTGAGCGTCTTCGCGCGCAGCATGCGTTCGCGCAGCTTGTCGCTCAGGCGGTCCACCATGCGGTAGTCCGCGCGCATCCCCTGCTGCATGATCTGCGGAGTCACGCCAACCATGTGCGCGTAGCGGATCTGGCGGCGCTCAACCACCTTCACGATGGCCATGCGCGCCGCGAGCTCGCCCGGTTGCGGGGTCATGCACAACACGCCGATATCCGCGCTTTCCAGCGAATTCAAAACTTCCGCGGGGGCTGCCGCCATTGGCCGCGGACCCAAATCTTCCAGCAGGAGACCTGTGCAGTGCGCTTTGCGTTCGTCGAGTGAATCACGCGAATTTTCTAGCGACGTTGTTTTCGTGGGGCATTTCTTCCACTGGCCCATGGGACGGGCGAATCCTTCCGCCCGCTCACACACTTTAGTTGGAGGCGTGGCTCCTGGGGGCAACCCGAAACGCGGGCACCTGCCCGCCGCCGCTGGTAACGTTGGCGAGTCCGGTCGAGCTGAGCCGCGTCAGAAAGCCGCACAGTTTTCCCCTAAACAAGTACGGCGCAAAGTCCACCAGCATATCGCGGTAGTCCACACGGCCCGCTTGCGCGATATACGGGAAGATTTCGCGGCGAATGGGAATCCGCTCCTGCACGATCCACGCGCCGTTTTTCGCCGTGAGGGCGCGCCCGATAGCTTCATCCCAGGCGGCTTCGCTGGTTTCCCATCCCAGTGTGACGCCGGAGCCGCCATATTCGTCGCTGGGCTTGAGCACCAGGTTCTCGCGTTCCTTGCGGATGAACGCCAGCAATTCCACATGCTCGCCGTAATGCGCTGTTTGCACGTCGGCCACAACTCGCGTCCAGGGGATGTGCATGAGAATCAATTCGCGCTCGCTGAGGGAAAAGAGCGCTCCGTTTTGCTCATCCGTGAGAACCGCAAAAAACGCCTTCACGTGAGGAATCTTGCAGCGGAAATTGTTCGCCACGCACACGGCGCCCGCGGTGTAAGCCTTCACCAGCGCAGAGCACTCCCCCGGTTTGGCCACAATGTCGTTGATGAGCACGCGGCGGTACACGAGATCGATCTTTTTGCCCCGGAAAAGCAGCGATTTTCCGTCCCATTCGAGCTGCCGCGGATCCGCAATCAAAGTGGGAATTCCTATTTCCTCGAAGCGTGCCTGGAGAATTTCAAATTCGCTCCAGGTAGGAACTTCTTCCCAGTCCACGATGGCGATTTGCGGTTTCTGCGCCGAGCCGCCCCAGTCCCGGTAGCTCTGCAGCAGCGCCTCGAGCAATTTGGCGCTCAGTGCATACCGGTGCACTTCGTATTTTCTGGCGAACTGCCCCATCATCGGCAGTTCGTTGAAAATTTCTGCGAGTGTTTCCGCGTAACCCGCGCCGGCTGGCGATTCTCCGTTGTATTCGGCAAATTTCAGCGAATCGGGAAGCAAAAAGGCGTCCAATCGCGACGCCGTACTCGCAGGGCCGAAGCCTACGGGGATTCGTGCCAGGCGCTCTTCTTCTTCGCGCAGGTGGAGTTGCGCAAAAAGATGTCTGTCGTCCAAGGCGGCGACCACCACCCGTTCGCCAAGCTCGGCGATGGTCTCCGCTACCGTGCGCACACGCTCTTCGTCTTCGGGCGAGAGAAAAAACGGCCGCAGGAAGGGGCAGTGAACGCGGTCGCCAAAAGTCAGGTTGGCTCCGCGCATACGCCGGAACAAATCTTGCGGAAGCCCGGGCATGCGTAGAAGCATGGGCTTCAGGATTTCATGCCACTCTTCCGCCGGTGAATGAGGCAACATCGAAGGTATGGGAGCGGTCATCACGCTTACGATCCTTGCGCGGAGCCCAAGGCTGGGACCGCAGCCGGTTTTTGCGCTGCGGCCGCGCTTCTGGGCGCTCCCGTGAATCCCGCAGCGGCGCCAATCCCCAGCATTTCTTCCCAGCGCGGCCAGGGAGAATACGCTTGCCCGTGAAGCGCTCGATCAATCACGAGGCGCGCCATCTTTTCCACCACCAGCTCGAAATAAAACTCTGTGATGCGATCGCGCTCGAAATCCGGCGCGGGATTCAGAAAGTCGATCGCATACGGCACGCCATCCTGGATGGCAAATTCAATCGTATTCATTTCGTAGCCCAGCGCCTGGTTGATGGTTTGCGCGTCCTTGACGATACGCATGCCCATCTCTGACGTTAGGTAGGTATGGTCAACAAAATATTTCCGTTCCTTTGGATCGTAGTGAACGGGAATGATGTCCGTTTTGCCAAACGTGAAGCATCGAACGTATTGCGAGAAATCGATGAACTCCTGCAGCGTCATGCAGTACGGCGAAGTCTGGTCATACGCGGCCAGCAATTCTTGCTTGTTGTTGACCTTGTAGACGTGCTTCCAACCGCCGCCGGAAAAGGGCTTGAGAATGGCCGGCCGCCCCACGTAGTCCAGCAATCCATCCCAATCCATCGGGTATTCCAGGTTGTGCAGGGATTCCGAAGTGATATCCACGCCGCTTGGATATCCCTTTTGCGGGAGCAGAATGGTTTTGGGAATGGCAATTCCCAGCTTCGAAGCGACCGAATAATTGAAATACTTGTCGTCCGCGGTCCACCAAAACGGATTGTTGATGACGTAAGTCCCTTGCAGGACCGCGTGCTTTAAGAAGCCGCGGTAATACTCCACTTCATGAGAGATGCGGTCGACGATCACGCTGTACTTCGCGGGTTCGCCCATGCGCGTGCCGCCCAGCTTCACAAATTCCGCGCCGACGCCATCTTTCTTGCCAAGTTCGTTCACGCGCACGATAAACGCCGGAGGAAAGCTGTATTCCCGCCCGCAAAGAAGGCCAACCTTTTTCATGAGCTTGCTCCCGTCAGAAACCTGTGGGGCTGCCTCGCGCGCTCGCCTTAATTCACCGCGTGCGCCGGCGAAGTGCGCGGCTCCGTCACGCCACCGCGGGTCTCCGTCACCAGATGGCGCACTACCGCTTTCAAGTCGCCCGTCTCTCGATAAACTCGCAGTTGCCGGTCCGCGCTGGCGCCTTCTCTCAAGATGGTATGAACGTATTCGACAGCGCTGCGGCTTCCCAGGTCGTCCACGACGTCGTCCACCAGTTCCAGCAATTCAGGAATCAGTTGCCGCATGTTCACTTCGGCTTCTTTGCCGAAGTCAATCAGCTTGCCATCGATACCGTAGCGCGCCGCGCGCCATTTATTCTCTTCAATGAGCGCACGCCGATACAGCCGCCAGCTTTGGTTGTACGTGTATAGCCGGTGCAGCTTCACGAGGATCGCTTGTGCCAGCGCGGCAATCGCCACGGCCTCTTCCACCTTGGTGCAAACGTCGAACATGCGGAATTC
>QHYL01000056.1 GCA_003224105.1 Acidobacteriota bacterium
TATCCGGGGACATTTGAAAATCGCCCTGAATCGAAACCATGCCGCTCTGGCTCATGAACCCTTCCTGCATCGTTGCGCCGTCCAGAAGCGCCTCGTCACCGGATTGCAAACCGCCGTTGATTCGCGCGTTAAACGCTTCATTACTATTGCCCGTGGACACGCCAGGGAGAAGTACTGCGAAGCTTGCTGAGGACCGCGGCTTGCCCGAGACGATCAGTGGCAGATCCTTCACTGTTTCGGGATCAATTCCCCCTTGCAGCGTTCCGTTGTCGTAGTTAATGAGAGTGTTCTCACCCTCCACCAAGACCGTTTCCGTCGTGGCGCCAAGACTCAGCCTAACGTCGGCATGCCCAGACTGGTTAATCGTCAGTTCGACGTCTTTCTGGATGTAGTTCTGAAACCCTGTCTTCACGACCCTCAGATTGTAGGCTGCAGGCGTCACGTTGCGGAACGTATATTCACCCCGTTCGTTGGACGTCACCTTCATTTCAAATCCGGTGGCCTTGTTGGTCAGCGTCAGTTCGGCGTTTGCCACCGCCGCCCCAGAAGGATCCATGACCGTACCGCTCAACGAGGCATTGCCTATCTGGGCGTGCGCGGGAATAGCCATCAAAAGCACGCCCAAACAGAACGCCATCAAGCAGCCACAACTAAAGTTCACTGAACTATGTAGACTCCGCCACATTTATCACCTCGCAGTTGGACTCCCTCGCAAGGTCCCCGAGAAACTCAATTCCAGGAAGGCTCCCACTCCCAGAGATGCAAGCGCAACGTAAGCGCTTACGTCTCTAATGGTTTTGCATTATTCGCGCCGACTTTTCCCCTGTCAAGCGCAAAATCCAAGAATCTTCTGCTCACCATCCGTTTCTTTTCTAAAGATTCGTTTGAGGAATACTGAAATTATTGCGGCAACCAGAAACAAAGGGAGTCGCCCCATCGGCTCGCATTCCAAAAACTCACAGCCGCTCAGAGTCCTTGCTGGAACTGGAACCTTAAGCCTTACCTCAACGTAGTGTGGCTTTATCCGTAGATTGGCGAACGATCAGTTGGGTGGAGATTTTGATTTCGCGGCCCTCCGAGGAATTTGTCTGCAACACCGCCTCAACGGCGGCGGCCCCGATTTCGCTTCTCGGAATCCTGATTGTGGTTAATTGAGGATCCGTCAGCTTGGCCAGCGAGATATCGTCGCAACCCACCAAGGAAACATCCTTCGGAACCTGTAAACCTGCGCGCTCCAGTTCACGTAGAGCACCCACAGCCATCAGATCATTGGCGGCCAGAACCGCTGTTGGTCTGCTCTTCATCTTCTGCATTTCCCGGACAACCTGTTCGCCGCTTTCCAGCCTGAAATCTCCTTCGAGAATCAGTGGCTCCGTATGCAGCGACGCTCGATGGCTCTTCATGGTTTCAAGGAAAGCCTGTCGCCTGAATTGCGCAGACTTGAAACGCAGGGGACCACTGATGAACGCGATCTGCCGGTGGCCTAGATCGAGCAGATGCTCGACTGCTTCATGAACTCCTTTCTCATAATCAATGCGGATGTTGCTCGTATGCGGGCTCACCTTGCCAATATCGAGGAAGACGACGGCAATTTCGCGCGACGATAGGCGCTGGATCACGGAAAGATCCATTTCCGTGGTCAGGATCATGACACCCCGTACGCGCAACTCCAGCAAGCGCTGCACATACCTTGCGTCGCGCTCCGGATCGTAATTCGTATTAAGAACAATTACGTCGTAGCCCAGCTCCAGAGCCCTTTCCTGGATGGATTTCACGAGGTCCGGGAAGAACGGGTTGGTTATATCCGAAATAATGAGTCCAAGGGTCCGGCTTTGGCCCGATGCCAGGTTGCGCGCGTGGATGTTGGGGGTGTAGCCGACGCGTTCAATCGCGCTCAATACCCTGCGTTTGGTGTCATCACTGACAAATCGAGTTTTGTTTATAACGTGAGACACTGTCGCAGTGGACACTCTCGCCAGCTTTGCGACTTCCTTTATACGAACAGTGTTCATTCTCGATGCTATCCCCTTGCTCCTGATTAAAGGATACAAGATAGTGTTTACTAAGCCGGAGGAATGTAACCAACTAGTTGAATTATGATTTCAAATTAACATTTCTATCTGCTACGAGCTCCGAAACGCGTGTGCCCCGCGTGCCAGATACGGCATTTTCGGAAACTTCCAGCCCACAAATTGTGTTGTTTTGCATGACTTGCGCTGCCCTTGGAAGTCTCCGCATGTCTTGTAAGTCCTTCATAAAACCTATTCACGCGGCGCTTTCACCGCAGAGGCCGCGGGGTCGAGTCCTGTCACCGACACGCCGAGACCGGCCGCTGTCGCCGTGGAAGAGCTTATCGAACGGCAGATTCCAGGGGAAGTGGCTCCGAGTGCGGGCGTTTCGGTTGGGGACATGTTGGGGACACGAAAGAGGTATTTGGGGATGGTCCCGAGGCTGCTAACCGACGCGAGAGAAACGAGTTATGTGATTTGAAGTTCTCTGTTAACAGCCGAATGCTCTACCGTTGAGCTACCGGGGAACCGAAAAAGCAGATTTCTTTTCATTCTACTACAGCAATGTAGGTGACACCATGACTCTTCGGCAGCCGGTGATGCTCTAAATGTGTGAATTAGAGCAGCACCTCGGCAGCCGCCTAAATGCTTCCTAAATCCAATGCCTCAAACCCTTCTGCCCGCATTTTCTCAGACGTAGCAGCCAGCCCAAGCAAATCTCAACGAACGTGCGCTTAAACGATGAAAGCCACGCAAAATGCCCGCTGCGCTCCGCGTTGACGGATCTCCTGCGCAAGGCCTAGCATGATGTGCGAAAAAGCAAGCGCAAAGGGAGCATCCGGTGATTGGTCAGGTCCTCGGCCATTGTCGTGTCCAGGCAAAGATTGGCGAAGGCGGAATGGGCGTCGTCTATCGCGCCTATGACGAAGCGCTTCAGCGCGACGTTGCCGTAAAAGTCGTCAAGAAAGATGCCCGTCTGGGCTCCTCCGGCAGTCAAAATCTTCTTCACGAAGCGCGCGCCTCGTCTTCTCTTTCTCATCCCAACATCTGCACCATCCACGACGTTGGCGAGACCGAAGGCGAACTCTACATCGTCATGGAACTCGTCGAAGGCAAGTCTCTCCACGAAATGTGCCGCGACGCGGGATTGCCGCCGGAAACAGTTATCCGTTGCGGTGTTCAGATTGCCGGCGCACTGGTCCGCGCTCATGACCGGGGAATCATTCATCGCGATCTGAAAACCTCCAACATTGTCGTCACACCCGACGGGCTAGTTAAGGTGCTTGATTTCGGCTTGGCCAAGCAAGTGGGCGATCGCGATGCATCTTTCGAAGGTCCTACGCGAACTTTTGAAACCATGCAGACCAGCTCCACGTTCAGCGGCACTCTAGCCTATATGTCCCCGGAAGTTTTGCGCGGCGAAGCCACCGACTATCGCAGCGATCTCTGGGCCTTGGGAGTCGTTCTTTACGAAGCCGCTTCCGGCCGCCCCCCGTTTGGAGGGTGCACCGGCTTTGAATTGAGCTCCGCCATTATGCGCGAGATACCCAAGCCGCTTGGTCCTCCCGTTCCGCCGGGTCTTTGGGCCATCATCCAGCGCTGTCTGTCCAAGGAACCCGCGCAGCGCTATCAGCGCGCAGGGGAGGTCTTGGCAGCTCTGGAAGCAATTCAGGGCGCCGCGGTTTTTGCAACCACTCCAAACTCCGATCGCGCCGAACCGCCAACCATGGCCCATCACAGCGTGCGGCACGCTCGCGTGCGAAGAGGCGACTTTCTTTTGCTGATCGGAACCACAAAAGGAGCCTTCATCCTTCGTTCCAACGTCAACCGCTCGCGTTGGGAAGTCGGTGGTCCCTATTTCCACGGGCACGCCGTCTACGCATTAGCTTATGACAACCGTGCCGATCAGCACCGCATCTGGGCATCCACGGCAAGTTTCTGGGGCACCATGCTGCGCTCCAGCGACGATTTCGGCCGAATTTGGACCAACCCGCAGGAAGCCGCCATTCGCTTTCCGGCGGACACCGGCCTCTCCCTGAAAAACATCTGGCAGATTTCGCTCGGCCGAGCCGGCGAACCCAGTACCCTTTATTGCGGCGTGGAACCGGCGGCGCTCTTCGAAAGTCATGACGACGGGGAAACCTGGTCGCTTGTGCGTGGCTTGTTCGACCATCCTCACCGCCCCCGCTGGGTGCCTGGCAACGGCGGACTGGCGTTGCACACCATCGTGCTCGACCCTGCCGACAAACAGCGTATGTACGTCGCGATTTCCGCCGGTGGCGTTTATCGCACGAACGACAGTGGACGCACTTGGTCGGCGCAAAACTGCGGAATCCGCGCCATGTTCGTGCCCGGTAAATATCCCGAGTTCGGGCAATGCGTCCACAAAATCGCCATGCATCCCGCGCGTCCCGAACGCCTCTTCCTGCAGAATCACTGGGGCTTGTATCGTTCCGACGATTCCTCCGAGAACTGGAAGGACATCGCCAATGGCGTGCCCTCCGATTTCGGTTTTGCTATGACCATGCATCCCCAAAATCCGGATTGCGTCTATATCGTTCCAGTCGAGTCCGACCAGTTTCGCTGCTCTTGTGATGGCCGGTTGCGCGTCTACCGTACCCGCAACAGTGGCGCCTCCTGGGAGCCCTTGGCGCGAGGCCTTCCGCAAAAGCAGGCTTACGAAACCGTCTTGCGCGATGCCATGACCGCAGACTCGCTCGATCCCGCCGGATTTTATTTCGGCACTCGAAGCGGCCAGCTCTTTGGCTCGTGCGATGAAGGGAAGACCTGGAACAAAATCCTTGAAGGTCTGCCGGCCATCGTTTGTGTGCGAAGCGCCTTCATCGAGGATGGTTTTGGGCACTCGATCGCCACGCCGCGCGTAGCGCCTCAGCCACCGCCCTCTTCCCGAAGCAAGTCTCGCGCGGCGAGCCCGTCGCGCCGCCACTCGCGCCAAAAGAAAAGGTAATTGTGCCGCTCACATTTCATATTCCGGGGCCCTTGCGCGAATTCACCTCCGGACGCAGCGCCGTAACCATCGAGCCATCGCCAGCAACATTAGCGGAAGCTCTGTCTGCCCTGTGGAAGCTTTTTCCCGGCCTCCGCGGTCGCATCCTCACCGAGCAAGGCCAGGTGCGCGAGCATGTCAACATTTTCATCGGCGACGAAGACGTTCGCTATACCGGAGGGCTGACGAGCCGCATTTCCGCGGGCTCCGATGTTTCGATTGTTCCCGCTATCAGCGGCGGCTGAGAATTCTCTGATAGTCCACACTGCCAGGATTGCGTCCGGGAACTGACTGCGCGAATTATTTCGCCTAACGCACGTAGGGGCGGGACTTGCCCCGCCGGATGGGTCTCAATATTTGCAGCGTTTTGCGGGACAGGACCCCATTTCGAAATCCCCCGCCTCTTCGCGTAAACTGGAAGGCTTCGCCGTCGGCGAATTTACATTCCGGAGACTCCATGGCTCAGGTTTTTCCCTTTCGCGCCTTCCGCTACAATCCGGACCGCGCCCCATTCGACCGCGTCCTCACCCAGCCGTACGACAAAATTTCTCCCGCCATGCAGGAAAAATATTACGCTTCGGACCCGCACAATCTGATTGCCATCGAAAAAGGCCGCAGCGATCCCAGCGACACGCCGCAAAACAACGTTTACACGCGCGCCGCCGCAAGCCTCGAAGACTGGATTCGCAACGGCATCGTGCACCAGGATCCCGCTCCTTCCTTCTATGCTTACTCTCAGGAATACACCGTGCCCGGCACCGAGGAACGCCGCACGCGCCGTGGCTTCATCGGCGCAGGCCAGCTCGAAGATTATTCCGCTCGCGTCGTCTTCCGCCACGAACAAACGCTCTCCGGCCCCAAAGCCGACCGCCTCGAACTTCTTCGCCACACGCACACGCACACCGGGCAGCTTTTCATGCTCTATTCCGATGCCCAGCGCCGCGTGGACGAAATTCTTGCCGAAGCGGAAACGTCCGCCCCGGAATCCGAACTTCGCGATGAGTACGGCGTCACCCACCGCCTGTGGATCATCTCGCGGCCCCAGCGTGTTGCCGCCATTTTAAAAGCCATGCAAGACCAAAAGCTGGTTATCGCCGACGGCCATCACCGCTACGAAACCGCGCTCGCCTACCGCAACGAATGCCGCTCCCGCTCAGGCAAAATCGATCCCGAGGCTCCGTTCGAGCGCGTCATGATGACCTTCATCAACACGCACAGCGAAGGCCTCACCATTCTGCCCACGCATCGCGTCGCCTCCCACATTCATGATTTTTCCTGGCCCGCCGTGCGCCGCCACCTCGAGCCCTGGTTCGCCGCCGAAGAATTCCCTTTCTCGAACGACGCGAAGAAAGCCGAAGCGCGCAAGAAATTTCTCTCGTGCCTCGCCAGCGCTAGTTCTCGCCGTACTATCGGCGTCTATCCCGCTGACGGATCTTCTAAGTGCGCTTTTTACGTCTTGACGCTTCGCGATGGCGCCAATCTCCACCAGCTTCTCCCCAACGTCTCGCCGCTCCAGCGCGAACTCGACGTCGTCCTCCTTCACGAAGGAATCCTCGAACCCGCTCTTGGCATCACTCCGCAAGCGGTCACCGCCGAAGCTCATCTCACCTACGAGCGCGAAGCCGCTGCCGCTCTCGACGCCGTCGACTCCGGCCGCGCGCAAATTTCCTTCCTTCTGAACCCTTGTGGCGTGGACCAGGTCATGAAAATCGCCACCGCCGGTGAAGTCATGCCGCAAAAGTCCACCGATTTTTATCCCAAGCTCCTCAGCGGCATGACCATGTACCGTGTCGCCCCTATTTAGGCCCTACAGCAACTCCCCGAAAGCTCACAGGGGGATACCCGATTGCGGGGTCCATGGCTCTGGCGTAAACTTTTGTTCCCGCCAATCTTGCTTTCAGTCACCCTCCCGTCTCAAAGCTCGAAGGAATAACCGGTCATGTTGTCCATCAGCAAGGTCCTTTTCTATCTCTCAGCCCTCGCAGTTCTCTGGCTTCCCTTTTCGCCCGATGCTTCTGCCCAGTCTGGTATCACCACGCACAAAGGCAGCCTGCCCGACGGTGCCACCTATCTCATCGAGGTTCCTCCGAACTGGAACGGCACCCTGTTCCTTTACAGCCACGGTTTTGTCGCCCCGGGCAGCTCCAATCCCGCAAAAGATGTAGGCGACCCCGTTACGCGTTCCTATATGCTTTCGAGCGGTTTTGCGCTCGCCGGGTCCTCCTACGCCACCGCCGGCTGGGCGATTCATGAGGCCCTTCCGGATCAAATCGCCGTGCTCGATCTTTTCAATCAATTGGTTAGCGCGCCGAAACGCACCATCGCGTGGGGACACTCTTTGGGCGGAATGGTCACTGCCGGGCTCATCCAACGCTATCCTGGCCGTTTTGACGCCGCTCTTCCCATGTGTGGAGTCCTCTCCGGCGGAGTCGCCACGTGGAACACGGCGCTCGATTTCGGCTTCGCGTTCAAAGCCCTGCTCGCACCGGACATCGGCCTTCAAATCGTGAATATTTCCGATCCCATCGGCAATCTATTGCTTGCAGAGTCGGCTCTCACCTTCGCGCAAGCCACCCCTCAGGGACGCGCGCGTCTGGCCCTCGTTGCCGCTCTCGTGGATGGCCCCGGCTGGTTTGTCCCCACTTCTCCCGAGCCCGCTCCCGCGGACTTTGCCTCTCAGCAATTCAACCAGTTCCTTTGGGCGCAAACGATTGATCTTCCGTTCGTCTTCGCCGCCCGGGCCGAGCTCGAACTACGCGCCGGGGGAAACGCATCCTTCAACACCGGCGTGGATTACAGTGCGCTGCTCGCCAATTCCATCAATCACGATGAAGTCGTCGCGCTCTACCAAAAGGCGGGACTGGATCTCAACGCTGACCTGCAGACTCTTCAGAACGCTCCGCGTATCAGCGCTGATCCTCAAGCCCTTCACTACCTCGAGACGAACATTATCTTCGATGGGAAGATCGACATTCCTGTCCTGACCATGCACACCAAGGGCGACGGCCTCGTTCTCGTGCAGAACGAATCGGCCTATAACAGCGTCGTGAGTGCGGCAGGTAATTCGGCTCTATTGCGTCAGACTTTTGTGCATCGCGCCGGCCATTGCGCGCTTACTCCCGGCGAAACCGCCGCCGCCGTGCAGGCGCTCCTCAAACGCCTCGACACCGGCGGTTGGGGGCCGCTCGATGCGAACTCGATGAATGCTGCGGCTTCTGCGAAAGGCTCGGCGCTGAACGTTTTCACCACGCCACTCGGCATGTTGCCGGTACGACCCGCCTACTTCGACTTTACGCCGGCCCCGTACCCTCGTCCTTTTGACGCGCTCAGCAGCGAGTGTCAGTCCGATCCTGTCTGCAGCGCGCAATTCTCTGCGCCCTAGCTCTATTTCTCCCGGCTTAATGCTGTGGCGGACGGTTGGCCGCCTCTGTAGCGCCACTGCTGCCTTTGAGTGGGCTCTTCATCAAATAGCGGAAAAAGCGCGGATAGCCTCGCGCGCGC
>QHYL01000704.1 GCA_003224105.1 Acidobacteriota bacterium
AGGTTGTACTTGGTTCCGAAGTTGACGGTGACCGGAACTCCCGCCGGCGAGCCTCCCGCAACGAGCAGCGCCTTGGAAAGCTTCACATTGCCTTTGGTTTCCGCTTCACCGCCTTGTGAGTTGAGCGTGCCGTCCAAATCAACCACGCCGCCGAGACCCGCCGAGGAATCCAGAAAGCCGGTCGAAGCAAGATTCAGCGAGCTGATCGCGAGTTTTGCATCGAGTGGAGTCAGCGAAGTGTCTTCTTGATCTACGGGACCGGCTGTCCCGTCGAGCTTGAACTTGCCGCCACCCGGAAGATCTGCCGTCACCGTGACAGGAAACTTCGAGACCATGGAAACGTCAGTAGCGGTGATATTGAGATTGTTGTAGGTGCTGCGCTTCTGCGAAATGGTTGCGCCTACCGTGATTTTTCCATTCTTCAGCTCGAGTTTCGCGATAGAGAGCTCGGGCGCAGCCGCTTTTTGCGCGGGAGCCCGCTTGGCTTGCGCTTTGGCCGCTGGACCGCCAAGCGAGGAGAAGTTCCACACGCCGGCAGGATTGTGCAGCAGCATGACCTGGGGCGTGTCGATGGTTATGCCGGTGATGTTCAGCGTCTTCGAAAAAATCAAAGGCATCAGTTCCACACCGACTTTAAGGGATCTTGCGGTCAGAAAAGGGGCGGAGCTGAACTTGGGGTCGTCTCCGATGGAAAGATTTTCGGCCGAAAGCGAGCCGCTGAGAAGCGAAAGGCTCAGATCCCCGAGTTGAACCTTGCGCCCCAGGGCCGCGGAAGCTTTTTCTTCGATGGTGGGGCGGAACTGATTCACAGGAATCAGGAACGGAGTGATCAAGATCAAAACAATCAGGACGCCGACAACAATCAGCACGACGCGGAGCTTGCTGCCCATACGGACCTCCAGTGCGGTAGGGTTCGCGATAACTTTGACGGAGAAATCGCATCATAACACAAGCCGCTTTCGGCTTCAGTGCTGCGGCTGCGGGCAGCGTGCAGGCGCGGGGAGGAGCTGCATCGGGCAACAAAGCGGCTGCAACCCGGGCAACGCGCGGTGAAATTGCGCTATCCTAATAACGTGGGACTCTTGGTCAATTCTATCGCGCGGCGAGTGGGATCAGCTCTTGCTGGTAGAGGGAGACCTGCGCGGCTGCTGCCTGCAAATAAGGGGCGTAGACATTCCGAAAGCGGCTTTACGCTTTTGGAGCTGATTATCGCAACGTCCATCCTTCTTGTACTTGCTTCCGCCGCACTGCCCGTCGTGCGCTTTAGCGTTCAACGACAAAGGGAAGCACAGCTTCACAAAGCGCTGCGCGAAATCCGCGACGCGATCGACCATTATAAGGACTACGCGGACCGCAATCTCATTCGCGTGGAAGTCGGAAGCGAAGGATACCCGCCGGACCTGGAATCGCTCGTAAAACCCATCCAGATTGGCGCCGGTTCCGACCGCAAGGTTCGCTTCTTGCGCCGCATCCCTGTGGACCCCATGACCGGGCGAGCGGAATGGAATTTGCAGTCCGTCCAGGACGACCCCGACTCCACTTCCTGGGGAGGCAAGAACGTTTTCGACGTGCACTCCAAGTCGCAGGCCACGGCCCTCAATGGAACGCACTACGCGGATTGGTGAAACGAACTCTTGCTTTGCCCGCACGGCATGCATTCTCATTCCTGTCGTGTCGCTGCCATAGACTCCTCACCCGAAACCTTGAACGTCGCTCGCTTCGGCCCTGTCGTTTCTCAACCTGCTCACAACCTGCAAGACGACTGACCCTTGCTTGCCTTCCATTCGCTACGTGACAAGACGTATTACAATGGAAACGCGGGGCTGTAGCTCAGATGGATAGAGCAGCAGTTTCCTAAACTGCGTGTCGGGAGTTCGAATCTCCCCAGCCCCACCATCTCCAAGTAATCGGTTCTCAGTTTTAGATTTGTAAGTAGAACAACGCGAAGACGTATGCGTGCTCTGACGCAGGCGACGCCGGTTTCGATACGCGACGCGCTCTAATAGGATTTTTGCATTGGGCGGATGCTGATGTCGGTGACCTCGGCGGTGCGCGGCAGGCGCAACGCATGGGTCACCATTTCCGCGACGTCTTCGGGCTGCAGCAAGAGCAGTGGTTTGTAGGCGCGGCCTTCTTTGGCGAAAAGCTTTTCCATGCGCGGCGTGGCCGTGCGGCCAGGGAAAATGCTTAGCACACGGATGCCGTCCGCGTTGACTTCGTCGCGCAGGCTGTCGGCGATGGACCGAAAAGCGTGCTGCGTCGCGGAAAATTGGCCCGCGCTCGCCGGAGAGCGCTGCCCCGCGGAAGAATTCACAAAAACAATCTGGCCCTTCGCCTTGCGCAAGAGCGGCAACATCGTTTGAATCAAGGCATAGTGGCCGCGCACGTTAGAGCGATACATCAGATCCAAATCCGCAAGCGGAGCCTTCTCATGAGGACCATGAGCAATCGCGCCGCCGCAAAGCACCAGAATGTTCAACCCCGCCGCTTCGCGTTGCAGCTTCTCTCCTAAAGCGCGAATATCTTCATCTTTCGTCAGATCCAGGGAACAGGTGTGGGCACGCGCCCCAATTTTCTGAGCTTCCTTCGCCGCCTCGCTGAGCGCCTCTTTACCTCTGGCGGCCAAAAAAAGCTCCGCGCCATGTCCGGCAAGCGCAAGAGCAATGGCCTTTCCGATGCCGCTGCTCGACCCGGTCACTACCGCCACCTGATTCTTCAAGCTATCCATGCTTTTGTCGCGGCCTCCCCTAATCTCCCAGCACTGCGTTTCCCGGATTCGCGAATGCTCCGCGCAACGACTCGTGCGACGCATCGGAGTTTACACTCTGCGCGAACATTTCACACCTTCATCAGAGTGTCGTGTCGCGCCCGTGCTACGATGGCAGAATGCGTTACGGCTCCCGGGCCCTGCGATTCGGCGCGATTCTCCTCCTCAGCGTTGAAGCCGTGGCTGCGCAGCAGGAGCCGAAACCGAAAGACCTCCCCGAAGCTCCCGTGCCGAAGCAGGAGCATGCTCCTCGCAAACACGACAATGCCTTTCGCACCACCGTTGAGGTCCTTGGCCGGCGCTCTGTTTTCTTTCCGGACTTGGCGGCCAGCCCCGGCCCGCTCGACACCAAGCAGAAGCTGGAGCTTTTTGCGGACAAGTCCATCGCGCCTTCGCGGCTCATTACGTCCGGCATTGGCTCCGGTATTGGCCAGGCGCGCAACGCCTTCCCAGGGTATGGTCAGGGCATGAGCGGCTACGGCAAGCGTCTTGGGTCTTCGATGGCCACGGGGGTTTCGACGGAATTCTTCGGCACGTTCTTGTTCGCATCCTTGTTGCGCCGTGACCCGCGCTACTTTGTGAGCTTGCACGGCGGTCCGTTGCGCCGCATCGGTTACGGGGTCAGCCGCTTGGTTGTCGCTCGCACGGATACAGGAGCGGAAGGCGT
>QHYL01000057.1 GCA_003224105.1 Acidobacteriota bacterium
CGTTCCAGTGCCCGTTGAGGCTCACATTCAACGCGGGATTGTCGGCGCGTTCAGTCAAATCCCATCGATGAATTTGCCGCGCATGCGCTTGGACGGAGTAGGTCCAATCACCCGAGGCATCGTGTGCAACTCCATCGCTCTTCGCAGTGCCATCCAGCGTAAAAAGCCCGCGGACGCCGTAATCCTGACCGTGCAGAAGGCGGAAGACGTCAGCTAGAGAACCCTCGCTCCAGTGCACTGTGATTTGCGCCGGCTGGAGGCGAGCGGAAGTGCCCGCCAAATCTCCTCGCACACGAATAGTCCCCGTGGATTGCAGAAGTACACCGCTGCGCCAAGGCTGTGCCTCCAGTTGCAGTTGCCAGCGACCTGGAGAGACTTGCTCGAAACTCCCAAAAACTCCGGTGAAAGCGAATGGGAGCTTGTCTCGCTGAATTTTGAAATTGATGCGCCCTTCATCGAACAAGATTCGTTGGAGGTGATTTACTGGAGGAGCCGGGGAGGGCGGCCCGTAAATGGCTGAGTTCTGCGTAGAAGCAGTTTTCGCAGGGGGAAGCCAGCGTTCCAAGTTCCACTGGCCCTGATAATTGCGAACAAGGATGAGGCTCGGCCTGCTGAAAGACAGGGTCCCAAATTCAAAATGACCGCGTAGCAGACCAGTCCATCGCAACCCCGCGCTCAGATGCTCCGCGCGAAGAAAGTACTCGTAGCCAAAGGCGGGATCCTCGCCCACCGTGACCCCGTTGGCGAAAAGCTGTGGGTTTGGAAAAATGCGCGCACCAAAAGTCTGCACCTGGACGGGCCGGCCAAAAGCGCGCTCGAGATGCGCCACGAGGTACACGTGCATTCGCTGAGTGCGCGCGAGAAAGGAAACCGCCAATTGCAATGCAATGACCGTCGCGGCGACGGCGGCCCCGGTCTTCCACCATTTGCGCAACTTGCTCATGCCGTTCGGAAGTTTAAGAGAGTCCCGCAGAAAAAGGTAGCGCCGGGCAACCAGGCAAAACCGGGTCCGCGTTTAGTGCACGGTATGGAGCATCCGGCTCCAACGCGTGCGCGTGGGCAGATGCCCGAGCGTATCAAATACCGCCGCGAGCCGCGACCAAAACGTGCTTTCTCCGCTGTAATCGCTGCTCTTTGCCTCGACCGACCAATAAATCAAAAAAGGACGCCCCATAATGGCGTCGTGATCCACGAAGCCCCAGAAGCGGCTGTCCCAGCTCTGATCGCGGTTATCGCCCATGGCAAAATATTTCCCCGCCGGCACTACAACTTCATCGCCCCGCATGAACTTCTTCATATCGTGGGCCCATTCGGGCTGCAGGCCAGAGGCAATCACCTGGCTCGGCAGCGCAGGAAAATTGTAGTTCAGCGGGTCATAGTGAGCGGCCGGATCGTGCACGACATACGGCTCATTCAACAGCTTGCCATTCACATAAACGGCCTGGTCCACGACTTTCACCCGGTCGCCCGGCAGGCCGATCACGCGCTTCACAAAGTGCTGATGTTCCTGGTAAGGGAATTTAAAGACGATGATGTCACCGCGCTCGAGTGGGCGGTAGGGCAGAACTTTTTCGTACCAAGCGCCGGTGCCGCCAAAAATAAACTTGTTGACCAACAAATGGTCGCCGATCAGCAGGGTGCCTTCCATGGAAGCGGAGGGGATTTTGAAGGCCTGCACAATAAAAGTCGTGCCAAACAGGGCCAGAATCACGGTAACGAGGAGTGACTCCAGGTACTCGGAAAGAGTCGTCTCTTCCCGGGGCTCATCGGGTTTGGCCACCGGCGAAACTTCCTGGACTGGTGCCAGTGTTTCTTCAGGCATTCCTTTTAGCCTTTCACTCCTGTTCGTTCGAGTTGTTCCAGGGCGCTTCGTGCCGCCTTCTGCTCGGCCTCTTTCTTGGTGCTGCCAACGCCTTTCGCCAGGCACCCGCCGTTAATCCAGACTTCAATCTGAAAAGTCTTCTGATGATCGGGCCCGCTTTCTCCTGCCAGACGATACTCGGCAGGCGGCTGCCCGCGCCCTTGAAGGAACTCTTGCAGCGCGGATTTACGATCCGACTCCGCAATGCGTTCGCCTCGTTCTTCAACCGCTTGCTCGAACAGAACCCGCTGCAACAATTCCCTGGCGGCGCCGAGCCCGGCATCCAGATAAACCGCGGCAACCACGGCTTCGAAGGCGTCCGCAAGCAGCGTTTGCTTTTCGCGCCCGCCGGTCTTTTCTTCTCCCCGCCCCAGGCGAAGATGCTCTCCAAGACGCAGCCTGCGCGCCGCCGATTCGAGAGAGCTCGCGTTCACGATGCGCGCGCGGCTCTTGGAAAGCTGCCCCTCAGACCACTCCGGAAAAGCGGCAAGAAGATATTCGCTTGCAAGCAGCTCAAGGACCGCATCGCCCAGAAATTCCAGCCGTTCATTATCCGAAGGATGCACGTTTTCCCGAGCATCCGTAGCGGCCTCGCGCAACTCGGGTATCGCTGAGCTGTGAGTCAATGCCCTATCGAGCAGTTCTCGATTCGAGAACTTGTGACCCAGGCGCTCCTCCAGCGCCGTGTCGGCAATCCGCATTTCCTGTGTCATTCGGGACGCGGGCGCCCGGCCTTACTTCGGTGCGCTCAACTCCGTGGAACTCTTCTTCTTTGTGTCGTCGGCTTGCGTTTTACACGCGTTTTGCATGGGACCTACGATAGCCGCGCATTTGTTGAAAGCAGTAACCGCATCGTCAAAATGCGAAGTGCTTTTGTTCGCCATTCCCAGCAGATAGTAGTTCACAGGATCGGGATTTGGATCCACTTTCACGGCTTCATCCAGCTCCGTAATAGCCTCCGCATTCTTGCCGCGGCGGATGTACACCAGCCCAAGCCCGCTATGGGCCATGGCCAGATTTTGATTCTTGGCGGCGGCAAACGCCTCGTCGGTCATGTTTGCAGGCTTCGGAATCGTCGGCGTGATTTCGATAGCCTGCTTTGAGTACTGCTCCGCCTTGGTGAGCAACTGCGACGCCTCGGCTTGGGGAGTGCCAGAGTGGATACTGCGAGGAAGCGTCTGTCCCAGGAGCGCAAGCGTGGACACGTCATTAGGGACAAGCGCGATTTCCTTTTCCCCATATTCCTCCATTTTCTGAACTTGCCCATCCTGCAAGCAGGCAAAGGCCAGAGGCGCATACACGGCAGACTTGTAGCGGGTCTCCGGATATTTCTGGAGAAAAGCCTCTCCGACCTGGATCTTCTGCTTCACATCGTTCATCGGGACCGCCTGGAAAGACTTAAAGGCCGCGTCCTCTTCTGCGCTTACGGGCGGTGGCGCAGCGCTGTCCAAGGACAGAGGCGTGACATCTGGCGCCTTGGGCTTATCGCTGGATTGCGCGGGCGGCTGGCTCTGGCCGCTTTGTGAACCTTGACTCCCTTGCCCTGCAGCCATACCGCAAGAGGCAAGCAGCAATCCGCTTATGATCAATGCATCCAACCAAGACTTCTTATTGCGTTTCATTTCCATTTCTCCTGTCCATCAATCCTTCGCCCGTCTGGGATATTCGGCGATCAGCCTACTTCAGGACGCCTTGCTGGCCGGCTATCAAGCTCTTTGCTTTCTCACCATTCTCCTTGCACGTGGATTGCAGGTTTCCGGAAAATGCCGCGCACTTATCGAAGGCCTTAACCGCATCCTCATAATGTTTTGCGTTGTAGCTGGCGACTCCCAGCACGTAATAGTTGGTGACGTCCCCCCTCGGGTCCAGCTGCACAGCTTGATCCAACTCTGCAATAGTGCCCGCGAAGTCCCCGCGGCGGAAATCCACCAATCCTAATCCGCTGTGGGCGATGGCGAGAGTCTGGTTCTTCGCCTGCGCAAATTCCTGGTCTGATGTATTCGCCGGTTTCGCCAGCTGCGGAATCTGCTCAATCGCCTGTTTCGCGTATTTTTCAGCTCTCTCAAGTTCCTTTTGGGGCTCGGGAGTGCTCGCTGTGATCACGCGCGGAATCGTCTGACCAAGCATTGCCAGCACCAACACGTCCTTCGGATTCAGCGCAAGAGCCATCTCGCCGGACTGCTGCATCTTTTCCACCTGGTTGGTCATAAGATAAGCGCTGGTCAAGCCAGAGTAAACAATCGCTCGATAGTTGCTCTTGGGATACTTCTTCAGGAATTTCTCGCCCAGCTCAATCTTTTTGGCCATGTCTTCGGGGGACACACGCTGAAAATCGCGAAACGCCGTCTCCTCCGCTTTGTCTACGGGCCTAATGAGCTCAAGCGAATTTTCCGGGTTTAGAGGAGAAGTGTCGCGACCGATATTCCTGCTCATGGAGCTGGCGGCAGCGGCACCGCCTGCAGCGCCGCCCGCAGGCGCGCCCCCCTGCGCCGCACACACAGCGCTCGCGCAAAGCATCACGGCTGCCGCTAGTGCAATCCTATCGTTGATGTACCCGTGCCAGTGCATAACTTCCACTACGGCCGCGCCACCTGCTTGTCGTTTGCATCAGTGGCCAGCTCCTTTTGGGCCGCCTGCCGTGCTTCCTCCGGGCCGCCTTGCACTGCCAGCGCCGACTCGTACTCCGTCTTCGCCACCGAGGAATTCCCTTCATAATCATAAATCCGCGCGAGGTAAACATGCGACCAGGCCAGCACTCGCGGGTCTCCGGTTGCGGCATGCTCTCCCGTGGTAAGGCGGCCAAAAACTTCCTTGGCCCGCGCCGCGTCATGGTCCATGTATGCGACGACGCCAAGTCCAAACCAGGCGCGCGACTGATCCGGATATTTGATCAAAACTTTTTTAAACGAAGCCTCGGCCGCACGGGAATTCTTTGTAGCAATCTGACGCTCGCCTTCGGTAAGCGCGGCGATAACTTCTGCGTCATTGGGTACCGTCGTGGGCAAAACTTTTTTCGGGCGCGCTACTGCTTCCGCTGCCGCATTGTCGGCCTGCGCTGCGTCAGCGGAGGCAAACTGAATTGCCACTATCCGCTTGGCCTCTGCTTTTTCGTCGATGCTCCTTATTAAATCGGGAAAATAACGTTTCATCGACGGTTCCGAGGTCTCAAAACTCGCCAGAGCTGTGACCAGCGGCCTCACCAAAACGTATCCGTCCGCATCATTGCGGCCCAACGCCGCTTCCCGCTCGCCGGGTGACATCCGCTTCATCCGCAATTCCACCGCACGAACCATGCACTCCGCAAAATACGAGGGGAAATCGTCTTTCAAGTCGCTTTCCAGCCGAGGGGCCTTCGCCGCAGTTTCATAAAGCGGGCGTTTCACCGCAATCACATGTGGATACATCAAGGGAAGCGGGTCGAGCATGAAATGTAAAAACGCGTGACGCACTACATCCTGGGGGACGTCGTCGCCTCCGCTCAGCACGAGTGCGTAGCGGTCGCCAAAATTGCGTACGTTGGTAATCCGCCCGACTAGCGGTTCAACAACAATCGTGAACTTGCGCACACTGTACGGCTCGAGGATCTCGCGAACATATCCAGTGGTTGTGAACACGATTTGCGTCAAAGGTTCCTGCAAACGCTGGATTTCGCGGTTATAAATCGGCTGGACTTGGCGCCACAAATCTCCAATTTTCTGTTCCTGGTAATAGCTCGACAGCAGCTCGCTGAAACCTAGTAGCGCGATCACTTCAGGAGGCAATTCGTCGCGTCGCAAGATGGGTTGAAACGCGGGGGCCGGCCCGGACACCAGTCCAAACCAAAGATACCTGGACAGCGTCGCCCCCGGATCGCGCAGCTCGTGCTGGCGATAGAACTGACGCACAGCATCCACGGCCGGGCCTTGTTGCTGGCGCAAACGTTCGCGCATCTGTGCGCGGAAGGCAGTCCAATTGTCAGCGCTCACATTCGATTCAAAGCCCGCCGCAAGCAGCGCGCACATGGTCGTGAACATCGCCTCGCTGCCGTCCACAGTAACCGCGTTTTGCGGAGCAGATTGCGTGCGCAACGAGGCGGGGGGCGCAGCCGCTTTGGATGGCGCTTCAGTTTGCGGTCGCGCCGGGGCCCGCGGATTGCTCTGCGCAGCGGCCTGAAATGCCACCGTTGCGCACAGTCCCAAGATCGCCTTAAGTCGTCCTGCTTTCATCATTTCCGGGTTGCCGCAGCCCCCATTCGGGCAAGTCGCTTCTTAATTTTTCCGCCTTTGGCGTCTCTCAGCATGGAAGGGAACATCTTGGAGCAGTCCCATGTCCTCTCACAATGCTGCGGCATCCTTCAATCTACCGTTGCCCTAACTTCCCGTCAAGGAATCGCAGCTTATCACCGAGAGCTTCTTGTGCATCTTTCGCGCTGGTAAAAAAACCTGATGCCTCTTTCCTTGATTCCTTGCGCCACGTCGCCAAGGTGCAACGCTTGTATCGACGAACCGCATCTGCTAAGAGTGAATTCGCCCAGGATTTAGTCAGGATGATTCTGTAATGGTTCGTTTCTTAAGGAACGCGTTTTTCCTCAAATTAGGATTCCTGCTTGTCTCAACGGGTTGGCCGGACCCCGCTCTCGCCCAACTCGTCCGCGAAGCTGCGCCCGCACAGCAGACCACCACACAACGGGACAACTCGAAAAGCCCTTCCGGGAAGAAGCGTCTCTCGCAGGAATTCCAGCTTACCGGTGATGCCTCCTGGGTAGACACGGGTATCGACGTGCAGGCCGGCGAACACGTGGTCATCACCGCGACTGGCAAGCTACGCTATTCCGACGCCAAGCAGGACAACAGTCCCGACGGCCTTGCCCGGGGCTTTCGAGACCTGCTGCGCGTCCTCCCTTACAACGACGCGGGCCGGGGGGCGCTGATCGGGCGCATCGGCGACAAAGACGTAGCGCAGCCTTTTCTGGTCGGGGCGCACTGCGATCAAGTAGCGCCGATTGCCGGGCGTCTCGCGCTCGGAATCAACCAAGAAGGCCAGGACACAGGTACCGGCACCTATGTCGTGCGCCTGGAAGTGTACGCTCCCGAAGACGGGAAACCGCCCGCCGTGGCAAAGCAGGTCAGCTCCATGCCTGGCATTGATAATGCGCTTTTTGCCAAAATTCCACGGCGTGTCAACGACAAGGACGGTCATCCGGGTGATATGGTGAATTTCCTGATTCTTGGGTCGCAATCCGCCATGGAGCAGGTTTTTAAGGCAGCGGGCTGGGTGAAAGTAGATGCCGACGTCAAAGACGCCGTTTTGCACGGCCTGATCGAAAGCATTTCGAAAGAGTCTTATCTCAATATGCCCATGAGCCAGCTCTATCTCTTTGGCCGCCCTCAAGACTGCGGCTGGGCCCACGCCGAGCCCCTCTATGTTGCCAAATCACGCAACCACTTGCGCATCTGGAAGGCTCCTTTTCGAGTGAACGGGGAAGCGCTTTGGGTCGGCGCGGCAACTCACGATATCGGCCTCGAACGCGACCAGCGCAATAACGGGATCACCCACAAGATCGATCCTGACATCGACCTCGAGCGCGACTACGTCGAGAAGACTCTTGCCTCTACCGGACTGGTCACGGAGATCTCGCACTTCCTTCCGGACAATCCTTTAAAGGAAGCCAAGACCGCTACGGGCGGCAATTTCCATTCGAATGGCCAGGTGCTTGTGCTGAAAATCGCTGAAGCCGAGACAAAATCGTAAGGCGGAAGAAGGCGGCTCCAACGCAGTTTTCGCTCTAACGTTTCTTCAGCGAATGCGTTTCGCTCCGGCGCTTCATCCGCTTATTTTGCAGGTTCCAGCTCCAGCGCGATCACGCGATCCACTTCTTCTGGCTGCGCTTCGGGCAGCTTCAGCACCAATCCGCCTTTCACCGCGCTGAACTCAACGCTGCTTCCGTCGCGCAACAGCTTGGCCGAACGAAGCGCCCGCGGAATGCCCGCTAACGCCAGCACCGGCTGGTTCCAGTCCATCACGTGTACATAAACCGTAGAACCTCGCTGCGTCGTCACCCCCCAGGGTCCTGCCGCCACCGGCCCGCCTCGGGTTCCGTAAATGGACTCTCCATATTGCTTGGTCCACTTCCCTACTTCGGTCAAGCGCTGCACAAACTCCGGCTGAATCTCGCCGTTCGGCATCGGCCCAACGTTCAGAAGGAAATTCGCATTCATGCCCGCTGCGCGCACCAAGTACCGAATCAATTGCGCCGTGCTCTTGTAATGATCGTCGGTGATGTTAAATCCCCAGGCATTGTTCATCGTTTCGCAGGTCTCGAGAGGCAACGCGCTCACACCTTGCTCCTGGTTGAAGCCGGTCGTGTGTCCGCCGGGCAAATCCTTTTCGAACATCTGAAAGTCCTCCCCGGGAAACGGAGTTCTGTGATGATTGCTGCCGACCAGCGCCTGCGGCTGGAGTTGATGAATCATGCTGTACGTCCTCGACAGATGCCAATCCGCGTCGGGCTTGTCCCACATGCCGTCAAACCACACGCCGCCGAGTTCTCCGTAATTCGTCAGCAACTCGCGCAATTGCCCGTCCATGAAGTTCAAATAAGCATCCCAGTTTCCCGAATCCGGCCGCCCCGTGCGATGGCCCGTCCTGCCGCGTGGAAAATAATCTTCCGAATGCCAATCGAGCTGCGAGTGATACACAAACAGCTTGATTCCCTGCTTATGACATTCCGCCGCCAGCATGCCGATGATGTCTTTCCCGTAAGGCGTGCGCGCCGCGACGTTCCAGTCCGTCAGCTTGGAATTGAACATCGCGAATCCGTCATGATGCTTCGATGTAATGGTGATGTACTTCATACCCGCCGCCTTGGCCAGCGCCACCCAGGCTGCCGGATCAAACTTGGTGGGATTGAAAAACCCAGGCAGCCTTGCGTAGTCCGTACGATTGATGGGGCGCGTTTCCATGATCCATTCCCCGTCGCCCAGCACGCTGTACACGCCCCAGTGAATAAACAGGCCGAACTTCGCATCTTGAAACCAGGCGCGCGCCTTCAGATTCTCAGGCGTGGGCGTGTAGGTCTCCTGCCCTCTTGCGGCCGGCAAACTACTAACCAACGCATACAGGATTGCCACCGCAACCAAACTCACTCGGAAGCGAAATTGACGTTTCATGGGATACCTCCAAGAATTTGCCAAAGGAGACCCTCGGCGCTCCCGCATTCTACCGAATCGAGAGGCCTTTGAGCGTTGCAGTCGAGAGACAGTTTCAGCCCGCATCCTGTTCCCTCACGGTCAGGGTAAAGAGTAGGGTTCCAAACAGCTCGATAAATCCTGCGGTGACGAACGGCGTTTCCGGCCGCACCTGCTGTCATACAGATCACCTCCCGTAGTACGATGGCTTCGTGCGTTCTGTAATTCAAGCCCGGCTTGACACCCGTTCGCGCCGGAGACTCTCCGCGCTCGTCCGGGAGCTTGGGTGGACGCCTTCCGAGGTCGTCCGCGAAGGTCTTCGTATCCTAGAAGCCACCCGTGTGCGGAAGAAAAGCCAAAAGATTATTGGCCTGGGGAAATTTCGCTCTGGAGTTCCTGATCTGGGGTCTAACAAAAGGCATTTGCGGGATTTTGGGCGGTGAACCCATATTGCTCGATACGGGCGTAATTGTGGCGCTGTTGGACCGAAGCGAAAGTTCCCACACCGTTTGCGCACGAGTGGTGCAGGACCTGGAGGCTCCTATGATTACCTGCGAAGCTGTGATCGCGGAGAGTTGCTATTTGTTGCGCAATTTCCACGGCGCTTGTGAAACCATCATCGATAATGTGACTGGCGGGATTTTCCAAATGCCGTTTCAGCTATCAAGAGAAACCCTGGGCGTCAAACAAGTCCTTCGGAAATTCCGCGACCGCAAGATTGACCTCGCCGATGCCTGCCTCATCCGGTTGGCGGATGAATTCGAAACAGCAGATATCTTGACGTTGGACAGAGATTTCGCTGTTTATCGCTGGGGAAGGAACAAGCCTTTTCGCATGTTGCTGGATCTCAATTAATTAGGCATTGATCAAATCCCACTCCCCGACGGTGCCTGCACCGCGTTGCGCTTCTGCCCGAATATGCAATCTACGAAGGGAGTTCTAAACGGCCTTAGTCCTATATCAGGCTTCCACCCGGCACTCTGGGGCATCACGCAGTCTGGACCGCCCTCTTCAGCACTTCCCGCGAGACATTTGCTCCGCTTACAATCAGCACCGGGCTATCGCCGCAACCATTGCTCGATTTCAGCAGAGCCGCCGTGCTCGCCGCTCCGGCAGGCTCCGCGACCACGTGTTCTTCCACAAGCAACGTCTCGATGGCCCGTAACATCTGCTCCTCGCCCACCAGCACAACGTCGTCAACCAGGTTTTTCACGTCGCGCACATTCGCCGCTTCCGGAGTTCGCGTCGCCAGTCCGTCCGCGATCGTGTCGCATGTCTCCGTGCCTATGACTCTCCCTTCTTTCCACGACAAGTAATACGCTGGCGCCCGCTCCGCCTGAACTCCGATGATTCTCAGTCGCGGCGCAAGCTGCTTTGTCGCCGCAGCAATTCCGCGAATCAGCGCCGTATCTCCCATCGGCACAAGAATCGCCGTCGCCATCGGCAGTTGTTCCAAAATCTCGCACCCAATCGTCGCCGGACCCGCGGGCAAATCTAACTCTGTCGCGTCATTCAAAAAATAAACTCCCGGCCGCTTCGCGTACTCCGAAGCCGATGCGAACGCCGAAGCCAAATCGCTTCCGCCGCTTTCCACAATCTCCGCTCCCAGCCCGGCAATCCGCCCTCGCTTCACCGGGTTGCAATGCGCCGGCAAAAAAATCCTTGCCGCGATGCCAAACTCTTTAGCCGCATACGCCACGGCCGCCCCATGATTCCCCGTGCTCGACGCCACTACTTCCCGCACGCTGGACTTCTTCATCCTCTCCGCCAGCGCGTAAAACGCCCCGCGCACTTTGAACGACCCCGTCGGCAGCTCCGTTTCCAATTTCAAAAAAACGTCTCTCCCCATGCGTTGACTCAAAAACGGCGCAGCGATGAGCCGCGTCGGCGCAAAATACTTCGCCAGGAATTTCTGCGCTTCGCGAATTGTCGAAATGCTCGGTTGAATTTGCACTTTTGCCCCAACATCCATTGCAGTCTCTCTTTTCTCAAACAAG
>QHYL01000058.1 GCA_003224105.1 Acidobacteriota bacterium
TCGATGTCGCTGCTCTTTGGCGGAGCAAAAGCGGAGTTGACAGGAAGGGAGCTCCACATTTCCATGCCGGCACAGTCACTGTCTATTCTCTTGGGGAATTAGCGTCAAGTTTCGCTAACTGCTTCGATTTAACTATTGTTGCTGAGCGCTTCGCTTCGCTCAGGATGGAAAAACCATTAATACTGAACGCGGACGTTCCAGTCTTTCGCGGCATTGGGGACGGTGAGCGTCACAGTGTGCGCTTGCGCATCAAAGTGCCAATCCTGAATGGCGCGGTCGCCGATGCGAACCTCTTTGGGAGCCGCAGTGGCGCCGTAGATAGTCAACGCGCTGTTGTTCCACCAAGGTTTGAAGGCATTTGATTCGATGCTGCTGATAATGGAAATGGAAGACGATGAAGCTGAGCAGGAATAATTGATGTGAAGAATTTCCCCCTTTTGGTAAGCGAGGGTGTGGCCATCGTCTTGATAGAGCGAGCCGCGACAATCGTCGCCAGGATAAACATGCAACTGAAGAGGGCCATCGGGAGTTTCGCCGGTGTTCTGAACGACGGGTTGCATGGGCAAGATCGCTCCGGCGCGAACGTAAAGAGGCATCTCATCGAGGCGGGGGCGCAATTGGATCTTTTCTTCGTGGGCGTGCCTGACGCCAGTCCAAAAGTCATACCAATCGCCAGGGGGAAGGCTGATGTCTTCCGCGTCCACCATTTCTGTCGTGACTGGGGCGACAAAAAGATCGCGACCGAGAAGAAAATCACGATCGTCGCCGTAAAACTCCTGCGCTTGCGGATATTCGAGGAAAAGAGGCCTCATCATGGGAATGCCGGTGCGTGCAGCTTCTTCGGTTACGGTATAAAGATAAGGAAGCAAGCGGTAGCGGAGTTCAATGTATTTGCGGCGAACGGCTTCGTGCTCCGGGCCGTGAACCCAGGGCTCCTGATCGGCGGTGCCTTTCGCGGTGTGGTCCCGGTAAATGGGATTGAGCGCGCCCACTTCAAACCAGCGCGTTAATAGATCCGGCGTGGGGGAACCCGCAAAGCCGCCGATGTCGTCTCCCACCAGGGGCATCCCTGAAATGCCCATGCTCATAAGCATGGGAGTGCTCATCTTCAAGTGGTTCCAAGTGCTGCTATTGTCGCCGGTCCACGTGGCGGCGTAGCGTTGCGCGCCCGAATAGGCCGCGCGAGTGAGCACGAAGGGGCGTTCGCCGGCTTGCAGTTTCAACAAGCCTTCGTAAGTCGCGCGGGCGTTTTCCATGCCGAAGATGTTGTGGGCGGCGCGGTGGTCGATGGTCGTGCCGTCATCGAGGCGGTGTACCGTGCCGAGGGGCATGGTCTTGTCGGCACGAAAGAAGACAGAAGGCTCATTCATGTCGTTCCAGAAGCCGGCGGCGCCCATGGCGACGAAATCCTTGTAGAGGCCGCCCCACCAGTTGCGCACGCGCGTGAGCGTGAAATCGGGGAAAACGCTGTCCCCGGGCCATACCTTGCCAACATAAATAGAGCCATCGGGATTTTTGACGAACGCATCATTCTTGGTCCCAGAGTCGTACGGCACGTAGCCGTGGTTGGTGTCTTTCTTGATGTGCAGGTCGGTGATCAGGATCGTGTGAAAGCCCTGGGCGCGAAAATCCGAAATCATTTTCTCGAAGGTGGGAAAGTATTCGCGATTGATGGTGAAGGGGGCATAACCCTGCTGATAGTCAATGTCCAAGTAGATGACATCGGCGGGGATTTTCTTGTCGCGCAGAGTTTTCACAATTTCGCGGACGCGCGACTCGGGATAATAGCTATAGCGGCATTGCTGGTAACCGAGAGACCAGAGCGGGGGCAGAGGCGATCGGCCGGTCATGGCCGTGTATTGCTCGACGATTTTTTTCGGTTCGGGACCGGCGATGAAGTAGTAGTTCAGCTCACCGCCTTCAGCGCCAAACGAAAAGTAGTCGCGCGCCTCTTTGCCGAAGTCGAAAGAACTGCGGTAAGTATTGTCGAAGAAAACGCCGTACGCGATGCCTTTCCGCAGGCCGATAAAGAACGGGATGGTTTTGTAGAGCGGGTCGGAAGATTCCTGCCAGCCAAATTCATCCGTGTTCCAGTTGGTGAAGGCGCGGTTGCGGCGGTTCATGGGGCCGGCTTTGTCGCCGAGACCATAGTAGTTCTCATCGGGCGGCATTTTTTTCCAGACGTGAACCCGTGGACCATCCCAGGCCATGGGCAGGCTGGGCTCGTCGGCGAGCAACACGTTTCCGGAAGCATCGGAAAACGTGATGAGCAAAGGCGATTTTGCAATAGACACATGGACGGGACCCGCGATCATCTTTACTTCATTTTTTTCGTCATGGATCTGAACGGGACCACTGATGTAGTTCAAAGGCGTCTCGGCCAAAGCCCAAGAGAAATCTTTTGGAAAATGTCCAGTGGGAGCGACACGGATGCGAATCACGCCATTGTAGAACTGCGTAACGCGAACTTTAGTCTGACCGGCTGTCAACTCCACACCGTTTTGCAGACCCTCTTTGAAGGTTTCGACGCGTTCCACTTTTCCGATGTGCTGCCAGCCCTGAGCAACGCCGTTTGCGCTTCCCAAGGCGCAAACCAGCAGCCCCATTCCTATGCGTCGAACCAGTGATGTCATTCGCATTCTCCCGATGTTCGAAGGGGGACGAAAAGGATCTGGATGCACTTGACGGTTGAATTGTACCCAAACGAAATGCGGGCCGCACACGTCGTTAAGCCGCAAGCCAATGTTCGAAGAATGCTGATGCCTTGGCCCCTTCGATCCGCCGCCTCACGGCGTCCATCACGCGGCAACGGACCGAACTCTCACGTCCATAAAAGCCGAGCCAGTAGGGCAGATGCAGTTCGCAAGGAACAAGTGAGATTTCGAGACGGGCATGGCGAAGCTTGAAGAATCCCTGCTGGAAAATAATCCGTAAGGCCTTGTCGCGCAAAAGATCGGCAGCCTGCTCCTCGCTCAGAGCGGCTTCGAGCCGATTCCGGTCTCCACCGGACAACAATTCCTGGTCGCCCGGGACTCGAGGAAATTCGAACAAGTCGAGAGAGCCGTCCACGGCGTCCATTGCAAAGAGATGGGGCCGCGCGTTTCCGCATTTCACTCGAAACAGGAAATAAGGCACATAGACGTCCGCAATTCGCCGCAAAGGCCCGCTGCGGACGCGCCAATAGAGACCGGAGAGGCCTGCCGAGGAAAAGACGCGCAACGCCTCTTCCTGAGTGACGTTCGGCTTTAAGACTCGAATGGAGCCTGTACTCATCAGACGATACTCCCCGTGTCTCCTAGCGGAAATAAATCCACAAACCGATGACGGTGCCGAGCAACAACAGGCTGAAGGCGATATTGATGGCGTGTTCCGCCGGCGTCTCCTTGGCGGGTTTGCGCATAGGCGGGCCACCGACAGCGAAAGTCTCGATTTTGTCGTCCACGGTCGCGAATGTCAGGCCAGCGAGTTTCTTTCTTTCGGGAGCAGGAGTCATCAGGCTGACGCCGACCAGCACAATCGCGCAGATGACGAACATGAAAATCGCGTAGTGGAGGAAATTCATGTCGATGAGCCAGCGAACGGCCGAGGAGGTGAAATGACTGACGCCCGCGCGATCTATGAGCTCGAGAATGAACCGCGTCGCCCCAAGGACAAATCCAGCAAGGAGTGAACTTATGGCGCCTGCGCCGTTGAGGCGCGGCCAGAGAATCCCGAGCACGAAACAAGCAGCGATCGGCGGGCTGATGTACGCCTGGACGCTTTGCAGGTAAATGTAGAGCTGGCTGCTGATGTAATGAATAAAAGGGACCCACAGTAGGCCGAGCAAAACCATTATGCCGGTGGCGATACGTCCAAAATTGACCAGCTGCCTTTCCGACGCTTGTGGACGTATCTTCTTATAAAAGTCCAAGGTAGCCAGAGTCGAAGCAGAGTTGAAGACAGAACTCATCGCCCCCATCACGGCCGCAAGGAGCGCAGCCATTACCAAGCCGACCAGCCCGACAGGCAAAAGATTTAGCACCAGCGTTGGATAAGCAAAGTCCGGTTTCTTTACCTGCTCAGGAAACAGCGCGAAAGCAATGATTCCGGGAAGGACCAGCATGAACACTGGCAGGATTTTCAGAAAACCGGCAAAAATCGTTCCTGCTTTGGCATGGCCCTCATCGCGAGCAGAAAGCACACGCTGCACGATCACCTGGTCGGTGCACCAATACCAAATCCCAAGGATAGGGGCGCCAAAGAAAATTCCGGTCCAAGGGAAGTTGGGATCCGAAACGGGCTTAATCATGTGGAAGTAGTCGGGAGGCACCATCGTGCGAAGATGGGCCAGGCCACCGACGCGCATCAGTCCAATCACAGTCAGCGCGACTGCTCCGGTAATGAGAATGAGGGTCTGTACCGTGTCCGTGTAGATGACTGCAGCCAAGCCGCCTGCGATAGTGTACGCGCCAGTAGCAATTACCAGGATGACGGCGGTTTTCCACAACGACCAGCCCGCAACGCGCTCCAGAACCACGCTAGCTGCGTAAAGCTGCACGGAAATCTTGGTGAAGATGTAAGCGATGATCGAGATGCCGGCCAGATACACGGCGGACTGGCGGTTGAAACGACGCTCGAGGAACTCCGGCATGGTAAAGACGTTGCTACGGAGGTAAAACGGCACAAACACCCAGCCCAGGATCAGCAGAATGAGGCAAGCCAGCCACTCAAAATGTCCGACCGCGAGACCCGAGGATGCGCCGGATCCGGACAAGCCGATAAAGTGCTCGGTGGAAATGTTGGAAACGAACAAAGATGCGCCGATGAAGAACCATCCTACGTTGCGGCCAGCAAGAAAGTACTCTTCCGAGGTTCGTTCGCGCCGGGCGAAATACATGCCAATTCCGAAAACCAGTGCGAAATAGAATCCGATGATGACAATATCCGGGGTTGCCAACGCCCGGTGACTCGTCTCGACCAGCGATGCGTAGAGCATCCACCCCTCCTTTTCGGTCCCAGCGGATCTACCATGCCCTCAGAGGCGGCACAAAATTGCGATGGCGAAGTCTATAACAGGCGCACCAAAGCCTCAATGGTGTTTCGGCGGGAGCATGGAATTCCGGAGTATTGTCTCCGAAAGAGTTTGGAAGCAAAGAACCTACAAGGATGAGTTATCGAGAGAACGCCGCTGTTAACAAGTTCCGCGAAAGCTATGTGATTGCGCGTAGCAGCTGAAATGCATTCAGGGGAGGTGCCAGGTGATGGTGAGCGGGCCGGCGCCCACAACCGCAACCGCCAGGGCCACGCCGGGCACGGCCTCGCAAACTTCGTGCGAGACATCATCAAGGCATTCATTACTGTCATCGAGGCCCTTTCCAGAAGCCTTCAGTGCCGCTTCGATTTGTGCCCACCAGTGGAAGAATACCCGCACCTGATTCCGCGGTGAGGCCAAGTGGAAAGCCTGTTGAGCGATCGGCGGGAAACAATTGTTTACGATGTCTTCCATGTTCCGAACTGGACGTATAACCTCGACGTCAACCCCGACGGCGCTTTCCGCCGACCACGCCACCGCACACCAATCTTCGCAATGCGATATATTGAATTGAATGCCTTGGCCAAGTATCCCGGGCCTTCCGTTGGGCTGACAAAAGATCCGGACTGCCTCAGGAGCACAATCCAAGGCAACGGATAACGCTCGACGCACCAGATTTCGGCTGCCCACAAACACCCTGCGCTGAGAAGCGGAACGAATTTCCGAAGACCACCGGTTTTCGGCGGCCGGCAACAGGACCGCCGGACTCCGGCTCGCGAGTAGCTCGTCCGTTCTTTGCAGATGAACCGCCACATTCAGCGGGGTAGGCCACCTTATGAACTTCTTGAAATTCATTAGCGCACGCGCGTGCCGGAACACCGGCCCGATCTGTAACAGCAGGCAGCCCTTCACTTTTCATGAGGGAGCGAAGGAGAATCGAGATACACGTTTACTCCATCTTTGAATCGCAAAAGACCGGATTGCATAAAACTCGGTTGGGTTATTCTTGCTGCTGGGTGAAAATTTCTGCCCGACTTGCCCCTGACTACAAATGTCAATCGGGCCGAATCTCAAACTGGCTGGATCGAGGGGAAGGCAAGGGGTAGCGTAGCCTGACGAACTCGCATTCACAATCAGGTAAAGCCTTTACATCGTATGCACTAAATGATGAGGATGGTTTCAGAGATTTGCTGTAATCAAAGCGCGTAAAAAAAGAAGTTCAGGAGAATCCCTGCTTTCCATGGCTGGGTGACTGTGCTACTTTCGCCTGTCGGTCAAAGAGCGAGAAGTTTTTTTCTGGCCCTGTCCGCAAGTTTTTAATCTCGCCCAGTCCTCACAACCGCTCGCCTCCGCGGAGGTCAACAAAGTGCGGAACGGATGATCCCGCACAGTACTTCATGTCGTCGATACTCATCCGAGCGGTGTTCGGGTGCACGTGCGAGGAGCCTCTCGGTTCCTTGACGTCCCAAACATGAGCCAAAAACAAACAACCAAGTAAACGCAATCCATTTAGCTTCCAGCCGCTTTATATCTCCCAGCGTTTGTACGACAAGTGGGTCATATTGACCGCGTTGCGGTCACAGGAATCGAAGTGACGCAGATCTTCGAGGCTGGTGACAGTGAACCGTTTTCTAGCTTTCAATTCGAGTTGTGGCGCGAATTCATTCGCTCTATGCCAAGGCAATCGTGCGGCTTCGTGGAGCGCACGAATCCCATTCTCTAATCTTCTAACTTCGTACTCCAAGGTCAGGAACAAGGCACCGGTGATCCATGAGAAGCAGCTCCAAGCAAGTCGGTAGTTACGAGAACCGTTCGTCGGCATGTACCAAGAGTGAGTTGTTTCGAGAATTAGTGGCGCATCTGCGGCTCAACCGCGCGCCCTTGCGCGAGGAATGGGCACGCCGCATTCACGAAGCTGAGTTGCTTACCGCCATGAGCAGCGAAGAGATTTTCATGGAAGCCACAGCAATCTACGACAACTACGTAAAGGTTCTGGAAACGGGAATCGTAAAGGATCTGCAGGCGTACGCCCGGGACTTGTCCCGGCGCATCATTCACCGCGGCGTCGAGACGCATGAAGTGCTCGGCATCGTCCTCCTGTTGCGAGACGTTCTGGCTCGCTCTCTTTTCGGCAAGTATCACGGGGACTTTGAACTGCTCAGGCGCGTCTTCGATGCTTATGAACCGGCGGCCAATCGCATTGCCAACACCGTTGCGGTGAGTTTCGTCGAGCAGCGCGAGCGCGTAATTCGCAGGCAACAGAAGGCCCTTCAGATTCTTCACGTGCAAGAGGAAGAGAGGAAGCGCATCAGCCGTGAGCTCCATGACGAACTTGGCCAGGCTCTCGCGGCAATCAACACGCACCTTGCCCTGGTACAGCGCGAGTGCGTCGGGGACCAGGACGCAGAGCTTCGAACAGGAATCGCTGACGTCGAAAAAGTGTTGGTTGGGGCGATCGAAAGAATGCACGGTTTTGCCAGGGCCTTGCGATCGGCCGCCCTGGATGACCTGGGGCTCCTGCCTGCCTTGCGCTCCTATCTCAAGGACTATGCCGAGCGAACGGGTTTGCTGGTTCGATTCGAGCGGTCTGCAAAGGACGCCTCCTTAAACGCCGAGCAAAAGACCGCACTGTTCCGCATCGCCCAAGAAAGCCTTGCAAACGTAGCCAAACATGCGCAAGCGACTGAGGTTGTGGTCACGCTTGGGTTCGCAGAAGACAAAATGCAGCTTCGGATTAAAGACAACGGAAAAGGCTTTGTCGTGAGCCAGCAGCGGACCGCGGTCGAAAAGAACCGGCTGGGCCTTTTGGGAATGCAAGAACGCGCGCGGCTCGTGAATGGCCGTTGCCTCGTCCAGTCCGCGCCAGGCTGCGGTACTACCGTCATGGCAGAAATTCCGTTGGCTGACGCAAACCCATCCGTATCCACAGATGCTTTTCCCCTCGCGCGTAACGAGGGGTCTCGAGCTTGCTAGCTCATGTGAGGTCCTATGCAGAAAATCACCGTATTGATTGCCGACGATCACACCATCGTGCGCCGGGGACTTCGCTCCCTGCTGCAGACGGAAAAGGATATCGAAGTCATCGGAGAGGCTGAGACGGGCCGGCAAGCCGTGCAACTTGCCGTCGCACTGAAGCCCGATGTAATCCTCATGGACATCGCCATGCCCATGCTTAACGGGCTGGAAGCCACACGACAAATCACCAGGCAGGCGCCTTCCTCTCGCGTGCTCATCCTGTCTTCGTACAACGACGATGAATACGTCCACGAGTTGACCGAGGCTGGCGGTGCAGGATACTTGTTGAAGCAAGCCGATT
>QHYL01000059.1 GCA_003224105.1 Acidobacteriota bacterium
CGCGGCTGCCGCCGGTTCGCGAAGAATAGGGACGAAGCGCTCGGCCACAGCGAAGCCGCCGAAAAACAAGGTGGCGTAGAAGGCGTCACCTGCGAGAGTGTTCCAGAAAAACGGGACGCCAGCGGCGTAACAAACGGTTAGTCCCGCGAAGGTGTGCGGATAGAAATTGCCGAGGGCCCATACGCCGAAGTTGGTGACGAGGAAAAACTGAATGGCGCCCAGAAGGGTGGCGGCGGAGATACGTCCGAGGGAACGGTGATTTTGTATCCAGCGGCCGATGAGGACGCTAAGAAGAAAGCTGGCGTAGACGATGGGCATGAGCTTGTGGAAGCTGATAAAGATGTCGCCGACAAAGAGTGTCGCCATGGGAAATAGAAACGCGAGCCGGCGATCGCGCACGAGCGTTCCCGAGAAAAGCGCCATCGCGCCCATGGGCGTGAAATTCCATGGATGCGGCGCGATGCGGAGCGCTGCGGCGATGACAATGAAGGCCAGGGACAGCAACAAGCGGTAAAGCAGGTTTTGGCGGGAGTTCTTGTTATTCATTAGAGCTTTTCTCCTTTTGAGGATTGCGTACATTCTTTTCTGGAAAAGCAGATTCCTCACATTCGGGCCGCAACGATTGCGGCCCTTCGTTCGGAATGACACCGCTTTTTATATTCACACTGAGGTCTCGGGGAAAGAGGTCGCAAAAAACAAAACCTTCACGATGGACGATTTCGCCGGTTCGAACGGGAATGGGCCAGTGGAAGATGGGGCCAGCGAAGACAAACGTGTGAAATTCGCCGTTTTCGCCGCAGGGATCGGCGCTGGGCGGAAGGTCGCGGAAAAACGATTCGTCGAGCTCCCGGCCGGCAAAGCCCGGGGCGAGGATTTTCGGATCAATGCAAACGGCGATGGCGCGGAAACGTTGGGCGAGGAACAAGTGGATGAGTTCGCGAGTGTCGCGCTTCCAGATGGGAAAGAGGGCGGTCATGCCGATGCGCGCGAGATTTTTTTCGCGGTAGGCGCGCAGGTCTTCGAGGAAAATGTCGCCAAAGGCGACTTTGCGAACGCCCTGATCGTAGAAGATGCGCAAGGAGTGCTCCATGCGCGCTTCATAGATGGGATTGACGCATTGCGGAGGGATGCGGACTTCGTGCAGGGGCAAACCGATGGATTCAGCCTGCTGCTGCAGAAGCTCGCGGCGGACGCCATGCATGCTAATGCGGTCGTAGCCTTCGGTGACGGTGGTGAGGAGGGCGGTCACGCGGAAATGTTGCTGCTGGAGCAGCGTGTGCAGGGCCATGGCGCTGTCTTTGCCGCCGCTCCAGCAGAAAAGGATGGGTTCGGGTGTGGTCATAGAGGAGTTCCCGGTGAATAGTCCTTAGCTTTTAGCTTTGCCTTGTGATTTCCGGAGCATCTTCAAGTCGCGCCGAAAAAGGGCGCAGCAATGCTGCGCCCTTACAAGAAGTGAACGATGCGTTTGCGACGGAACGTTGCCGGACAGAACTGGACATGGTTTAGTTCCGGCCAGAGAAGCGATAGTTGAGGCCGAGGCGATAGTCACGGCCTAACGCAGGAAAGCCGATAGTTTCCTGATACTGCTTGTCGAGGAGGTTGGTGACGCGGCCGTAGAAAGAGAAGCCTCGGGGAAAATTGTAGTTGGTGGCGAGGTCAAAGCGCGCGTAGCCGGCATTGTGAGTGAGGCAAGGACCGCTACCAATAACACATTGCCCGTTGGAAAAGACGCTGTCGAAATCGCTGTCTGCGCGCGCGCCGGTGATGTAGGCATTTACGTTGAAGTTGAAGCGACGGTAGCTGGCGTTGAGCCAGACGTTGCCGGAATCTACGGGCCGGCGGAGCAAATGATCGCCGGATCCTGGAAAACCAAAGGTGTTAGAAGTTTGCAAGACACGCGTGTCGTCGTGGGAATAGCTTCCGTTGAGCGATAACCAGCGCGCGAGACGGGCGGTGGTCTCAAGATTAACGCCACGCGCGCGGGCGCGGTCGGTGTTAAGAAACGCAATGCTCCCGAAAGGGCATCCCGATTGCGTACCTGGAACCGGAATGATGAGATCGCGGAACACGTCAGCGAAGTACGAGGCTGAAACGCGAACGCGGCCGGAATCGAAATATTGGTCGAGGCCAGCATTGATGGTGCGGCTGTGTTGCGGGCGCAGGCTGGGATTTCCCGGGCTGCACGGATCGGTGTCAAAGGATTCGAGGGCTGTGGGCTCTTCGATTCCTTGACCATAAGCAGCGCGCAGACGCGTGCCGCCTAGAAAGCCCTTGGAGTAGCGGAGAGCGAGTACCGCTCCAGCGCGAGGCACAACGCGCGTGCCAAAACTAGCGTTCGCTTCGGCGCGACCTCCGGCGCTGAGCGTGAGACGCGAAACAGGCGACCAGCGAGCGTCAAGAAAGCCGCCTTGGTTATTGCGATGCGCATGGACAGCTGCGACGTTTTCTACTTCGTATTGATAGCCACCGGTGACTGCGCCGTTCCGGAAAGAGTAAGTGGACTGCGCGAGGCCGCCAGCGCGATTGGATTGATTGGGAAAGTTTCCAAACGGAGGAAATCCGCTGACGCTGTAGTAGCGAGACTCTACGGCGGAGAAATGGTGGCTCCAATGCTTGCCGGTTTGGAAGTTCCAGGTGAGGTTCGAGGAAAGCTGCTGGAGATCGTAGAAAGCCGAAGGATCCGCGGGAAAGAGGAGCGTCTGGCCCGGAGATCCGGCAAAGCTGGAATTGCTGCGAAGCGTCAAGTGAATTTGATTTGTGCCGGAAAAACTGTAGCCGACATTGCCGGCGAAGCCGCGATTGAGGCCGGCGTCGTTGACACCCTGGCCGTCGGTATGGAAGTAGGAGCCCGCAGCGGAATAGTCGAAGCGTCCAAGAAGACCGCTAACCTGAGCGCCGCCGCGAGCGGAGGAGAAACTGCCGCCTTCAGTGAAGAGATTAATTTCAGGAACGCGCGTCGTGCCGCGATGGCTGACGATTTGGACGACTCCTGACATCGCATCAGTACCGTAGAGAGCACTTTCAGCGCCGTGAACGATCTCAACCTTGTCCACATTGTCGAGAGTGAAGTTGGAGAAATCGAAATCGCCGCCGGGAAAATTTACGGGAGTGCCGTCGATGAGAACTTTGGTAAAAGAGGAGTTGCCACCGTCAATAAAAATGGTGGTGAGGCCGCCAATTGGCCCGGTGCGGGCAAGACTGATGCCGGTCTGCGTGGCGAGAAGATCGGGAAGCAGCACGGCTTGGCGCTGGTCGATCTCGTTTCGTCCCACAATGTCAACCGGAGCGGGAGTCTGGGCAAGCTCGGTTGGTTGAGTGTTGGCGGTGACGACGACGTTGGAAGAAAGGGGCTCGAGATCGAGGCGAAGACTCAGAGTATGGGACTCGCCGGCCGCGAGGTTGACGATTAGTTCCCGGAGCGCGAAGGACGACCGAGTGAATTGGACGCGATAACGGCCCGGGGGCAAGTCCAAGAAGTATTCGCCATTGGAGGAGGATTTGGCCGACCACGTCTGGGAATTTCGTGATTGGGAATTCGGTGAGCCTTCGAGTTTCGCCTGGATCTGAACGTCGCCGATACCACTGCCGCTCGAGTCGGTGAGTGTGCCGGAAAGATGAGCGAGCTGCAGGTTGCCTTGGGGTTGCGAGGAACTGGAAAGAACGAGAACTGCGAGAATCAGAAAAGCAGAACGAAGTAGAGTTTGCATGTGGTCCTCCACTCCCTCACGCGCGGGAGTTTGAAGGTTGTCCTGGGCTTAAGAAGAACGCGCAGGCTGCAGACTTCGCCGGTCTCCTGGCTTGGCGGTGTGGATAGGCTCGCAGCCTTCCCGCGGCGGCGCCCTTTGATTTCCAAGAGCGCTGCGCCACAGTGGCTGCGAACTTTTCAAGGCGACCCTTAGCGGGTCGACTTCAAGCCCCCACCATCCTCGAATGCAACCCTTACGGAGTCGCTTGGATGGGGGCAGCTTCCGCCTTACAGTCGCGCGGCGGCGACGGCTTGTTTCGTGGCCCCGAAAATGCCGGGACAACGAACCGTCTTCCCGAGCACGAAGTCTGCGGTGAAGGTGGTCTGCGGAACAGCGCCGCAGGGTTGGGGTGGACGAGAAGAACTGCTGGTTATTAAGAGTCAGTCAAAATCGTGACGCGAGGCCGCCCGTGGCCGCGCATCTCCACACGAAGTGGAATCTGGAAAACCTGTTCGAGAAGCTCGCGCTGATAGATAGAGGCGGGAGGGCCAACGCGCAAGCAGCGGCCGCTCTGCATCAAGAGAATCTGGTCTGCATATTCGGCGGCGAGATTCAGCTCGTGGGTGACGACAATTACGGAGTAACGGTAGCGCGCGGAGAGCCGGCGCAGAGCGTCGAGAAGACCGACCTGCGCGGCGATGTCGAGATGCAGAGTAGGCTCGTCGAGCAACAGGAGCAGCGGCTGCTGCGCGAGAGCACGAGCGAGAATGACACGCTGCTTTTCTCCCCCGGAAATTTGATCCATCAGGCGATCGCTGAGATCGGCGGCGCCCACATGCATGAGAGCGTCCTGAACGATTTGCATGTCCGTGTGAGACTCGAAGCGCAGCGAGCGGCCGTGGGCGTGGCGGCCCTGCATCACAAACTCCCAAACACGCGGGCGAAAGAGCAGGCGGCTTTCCTGCTGAACCATGGCGATGCGTTGCGCGCGGGTGCGCGGGCTCAGCGAGTGGATGGCGAAGCCGTTGAGAAGAATACGGCCGGAAAGGGGGCTGAGAACTCCGGCAATCAGTTGCATCAGAGTGGACTTGCCGCTGGCGTTGGGGCCGAGAATGGCGACGATTTCGCCGGGGCGCGCCTGAAAACTGGTGGCTTCGAGAGTGAAGAGAGGGGCTTGCGAGGGATTTGCGGAGTACGCATAGCTGACCTGCTCGACCGCGAGACGGGTTTCCGTTCCCAGGCGCGTGGATTCCGGAGGAGTGCGCGGAGCGGCCGAGCTGCGGCCGGGGTTCATGCGAGCCTCCGGCGAAGAAGGTAGATGAAAAGCGGCGCGCCAACGACAGCGGTGACCGCGCCCACGGGAAGCTCATTGGGAGCGACGACGATACGCGCGAGCGTGTCAGCAATGACCATAGCAATGGCGCCGCCGAGAGCGGAGGTTGGGAGCAGGGTGCGATGGTCGGAACCGAAAATGAGACGGATGATGTGAGGAACGATGAGACCGACGTAGCCGATGGCGCCGCTGACGGAGACGGCCAGGCCGGTGAGAAGAGAAGCGGCGACGTAAACCACAAAGCGCACACGCCGAACGTCCACGCCAAGATGCATGGCTTCCTTTTCGCCGGAAAGAAGAATATTCAAATCATTGGCGGAGGCGTAGATGACACCAGTAGCGAGGAGAAAGCCGGCGGCCAAGAACCAATAAACGCTTTTCTGAAAGGACGTGGAAAGATTACCCATCAGCCAGAAGACCATGCCGCGAGTGTTGCTGCTGTTCACGGTGCTCAACAAAAACACAATGATGGCGGATAGAAAATAGCCAGTAATGACGCCGCCCAAGAGGAGAGTGTTGCTCTCAATCTGGCCTTGGCGACGGCCGAGAAAATAAACAGCGGTGATGGTGGCAGCGGCTCCAATGAACGCGCACAAAGGAGTGAACAACGCGGCAAGCGCGGGAGGAAGAGCCAAATGAGGCTCAGCGACAAGACCAAGGACAGCCGCTACGGCCGCTCCATAGGAGACGCCGAGGACGTAAGGGTCAGCGAGCGGATTGCGCAGCAGGGCCTGGAAGCTGGTACCGGCCACGGAGAGCGATGCTCCGACAATGACGGCGAGAATGATGCGGGGAAAGCGGATGTTCTGAATGATCAGGCCGTAGTCACTGGAAATCTGGCTGCTCTGGCCGAGGAGCACGCGCAGCAAGTCGCGCCCAAGCGCATAGAGCGAAACAGGTACAGCGCCGAATTTCAAGGCGAGGATGACTACGAAGAACAAAATCACCGCCAGGATGAAGCACTGGAAAAAGAGCTTTCGGAAGGTTAGCGGCCGCATAAGCAGCCTCCAGTGGAGCTGGAATGACCGTGCGGCGAATGGGGCGGATTCCAAGAGAATGGTGCGAAGGCCAACGGGCGCGCAGGAGGGTTCTCCTTCTCGGTTTCTTTCTTGGTATCGCCGGCTTTTTCCGCAAAGGCCTCCGGGTGCAATTGCCGCGCGAGTTCTTCGATGGCGGAGACGATGCGGGGCGCTGGACGATTCACAGCGTCGCTGATCACCGCGTAACGGTGATCGCGAACGGCATGGACAATTTTCCAACCCGGGAGAGTGCCGAGCTTTTGCACTTCGCGGGAGGCGTTCCCCGGCTGCGACTCCGCGAACACCAGAAAATCCGGTTGGAGCCGGGCAACTTCTTCCAGGTTCACTTGCGGCCAGTCTTGCGAGGAATTGACGATGGAAACAGCGCCGGCGCGGCGCAGAGCGTCGGCGAGGAAAGTGTGTTGGCCGGTGGAAATGAGCGGCTGCGCCCAGACGACGAAGAGGGCGCGTTTCGGAGGTAAATCGCGAAGGCGACGCTGGAGATCGTCGAGGCGACGCTGCATATCTTCGACGACGGAAGCGCCGGCTTCGGGGGCGCCGAGCACGTCTGCCAAGGTTTTTATAGACGAGAGGATGTCCGCGACAGTGTGCGGATCGGTGGCGTAAGAAGGGATTCCCAACTCGGCCAAAGACTGGGTTGTCTCGAGGCGATTGAGTTTGGTGACGAGAACAAGATCCGGATGGAGCGATGCGATGACTTCCAGGCTAGGGTTAGTTGCGCCGCCGACTTTGGTTTTCTTTTGGGCGTCGGCAGGGTAATCGCAGTAATCGGTATCGCCTACGAGGCGATCCTGCAAGCCAAGCGCGTAAATGGTTTCGGTTGAGCTGGGAGACAAGGAAACGATGCGCCGAACTTGCTGGGGAATACGAATTGTGCGGCCGAGTTCATCGGCCACCTCACGGAAAGCAGGCGGCTCGGGGGAAGAATGGGTCGCACTTTGCGCGTAAGCGGGCGCCGCTGCACAAGTAAGAACGGCCAGAACAGCGAAAGCTGCAGGATGAAGGCGCGACGGCAGAAACTTTTTCAAGAATCCCCCACGATTCCGGCGAGAAATTCCTCCCGAAACAAAAAAAGCCCCGCGAGACACCCGGGGGCTTCCGGCTTCGCCCTTTCTCGCGAAGGGCGCGGGCCTCTGCGCCAAGGGAGGGTGGCCTGGCTTACGGCTGTTCGAGCCGATCACAGTGGCGGGACCGCGGCCGATTCGCACGGCCTTCCCCGCTTCCCCGGCTGCCAATTGAAAATTTAGTGTAAGCCGGGCGTGAAGGAGTGTCAATGCAAGCGTTTCATACCTTAGTTGAATTGAAACAAATGAAGATGGGTCAGCGATTTTTCCAATTGGGTTTGCGCTTTTCCACCAGCGCCCGCAAACCTTCCTGGGAATCTTCGAGGCGGTAAAGTTCGTTGAGGAAAATGTTCATGGAATGCTTGAGACCGTCGCGAAGAGAAAGGCCCATGCCGCCAAGGATGGCTTTCTTTGCCATGGTAAGCACGGGGCCCGAGTGTCCGCTGATGCGGTTTACGAGGTCGTCGACTGTCTTTTCGAGCAGCGCTTCGGGGACGAGGCGATTGACCATGCCGAGATCGAGAGCGCGTTCGGCGGTGACCGGTTCGCCCGTGAGCACGAGTTCGAGCGCAATTTTTGGACCGACGAGAAAAGGAAGAATGGTGGACGCAAGAGGCGGAAAAACGCCAATGCTGATTTCGGGCTGGGCGAAACGCGCCTTGGGCGTAGCGATGACGAGATCGCCGAAGGCCGCGAGTTCCGCACCGCCGCCGATGGCCGGACCATTCACCACGCAAACGACGGGCTTGCCGAGCTCGAGCATGCCAGAAAAAGCGGCATGAAAGGCATCGAGCATCTGGAAGACGCGCTGGGAAGTGTACTCGCCGACGTCAATACCGCCGCAAAAGACTTTGCAAGCGGAATCGAGAACAATCAATTTGACGTCGTCGCGCCCGCCGGCGTAGCTGATGCCGTCTGCCATTTCGCGGAGCATGGCCTCGTTGAGAAGATTATGCTCGGGGCGGCTCATGGTCATGCGGGCAACGCCGCCATCGCAGCGGAGCTTGACGAATTTGAATTCGTCGGGCGTGCGCTTCACCGGCGTTGAGAAATCTTCATTCACGGGCTCGATCATTTCACGCACTCCTTAGGACCGTTACCCCAGCGACAAAAAAGACAGGTTCAGTGGGCCAGATTTGATGCTAGCACGGCATAATGCAAGGGCCGGCGCTAGTGAAAAGAGTGGTGCGCAAAGAGTCGCGTTGAAATCGGAAGAAGAGGAACTGGAATTCAAGGCATGAACAAAATGGATGAACTCGTGAAACAAGGAAAGGCGGTGGCGGCTCGATTGACGGAGCCTTGCAATGCTGACGGACTCCCGTCGCCTGCTTCGTGGAAGCGTGCTGCACCGCTGCGATTCAGCGCAGATTGGCTAGGGAAGAATGCGGATCCGGCCCGCGAGACGGAAGTGCGTTTGTTGTGGACGGCGGAGATTCTGTTTCTACGATTTCGGGCTCGCTACCGGACGATTACAGTTTTTGCTGATGCGCAAGCGAATGGGCGAAGAGATCAATTGTGGGACCGCGACGTGGCGGAAGCGTTCCTGCAGCCGGACCGCTCGACTCCTCGGCAATACAAAGAGTTCGAAGTGAGCCCGAACGGTTTTTGGATTGATTTGGATATCGCGCCGGGCGAGAAGCACGATTTAAGGAGCGGATTGAAGCGGCGTGTGGTTTTGGATGAGTCGCAAAAAGTGTGGATAGCGGAGCTGGCCCTACCGACGAAATGCCTGGTGGCGAAATTCGATCCAACTGCAATGTGGGGAGTAAATTTTTACCGCGTGGAAGGAGCGGAGGAGCCGCGATTTTACTCAGCATGGAAACCGACCGGAACGCCCGTACCGAATTTCCATGTGCCGGAAGCTTTCGGAGAACTCATTTTTGCAGACGGATGAAGCAGCCACGACAGCAGTGAATGTTCTTATTTCGATGATTTGCGCGCAGAAGACTGGTGCGGCACGCCGTTTTTTCCTATGCTCTTCCCGTGAAAAATCCCTTTTCGCCTCTTCGAAACAGTTCGTCTAAACGGAATTCCTGTCGAACCATCCTTTTGGGACTGGCTTGCCTATTGAACGGGGACAGCGTGCTGTGCTCGCCGGCAGCAAAGCAGAGTCCGGCGGCTTCGACGGTGAAAGTCACGAAGGTCGAGCCGCCGAACTGGTGGTTGGGATTCACACCGGAAGTCATGCTGCTGCTTTCCGGGCAAGACCTGGAGGCCACGAACGTTTCCTGCAATCTGCCGACGCTGCGCGTTTCTCGCACGCAGGCGACGGCGGGCGGCAAGCACCTTTTTGTCTGGCTGAAAATCGGGGCCGACACGCGGCCTGGAACGGCGGTATGCCGTATTACGGCGCCGAAAGGCATGACGTCTTTCGAATTCCCGCTCGTGGCGCGTGCGCCGACGCTGGGCAAGTTTCAGGGGCTCTCAACGGGTGACGTGATTTACCTGATCATGCCGGATCGTTTCGCGAACGGTGATCCAACAAATGATGAACCCGCGGAGGCGCCAGGCTCGCACGATCGCGCCAAGCCCCGCGCGTACCACGGCGGAGATTTACGCGGTATCCAAAATCATTTGGCGTATTTGAAGGAGCTTGGCGTCACCACTTTGTGGCTCACGCCGGTGGTGAAGAATGGGGCGGCGCAGGATTACCACGGGTACGGCGCGGTGGATTTGTACGCGGTGGATCCGCACCTGGGTTCGCTGAGGGATTATCAAAGCCTTGTGGCGGCAGCGCACAAAGAGAAAATGAAGGTTCTTTTCGATGCTGTGCCGAATCACGTCGGGCCGCTGCATCCGTGGGTTGAGAATCCGCCGTTGCCAGACTGGTTTCACGGCACGAGGCAGCATCATCTAGATTCGTTTTCACCGCTGAAGGGAACGTTTTACGGCAGGCCGGGTGGACAAGAAGCGATGAATGATCCGTTCGAATCGCTGGTCGATCCGCACGCTCCGGCCGGGATGAAGCAAAATCTTACCGAAGGCTGGTTTTTCGGGATTTTGCCGGACATGAATACAGAAAATCCTATCGTCGAAGAATATCTGTTCCAAAACAGCTTGTGGTGGGCGGAGGTTTCCGGGCTGGACGGCTACCGGGTGGACACGTTTCCATACGTGGGGCGGAAGTTTTGGGCACATTGGCATGCGGGACTGCGGCGGTCTTATCCGAATCTGACGACGATCGGAGAGGTCTTTCACCCGGACCCGAGCGTGACGTCGTTTTTTGCAGGAGGAGTGCGCCGCTACGACGGGATTGACAGTGGGCTCTCGACGGTTTTTGACTTTCCGATGTTTTTCACTTTGCGGGACGTGTTGCTGCGAAACGCGCCCGTAGGGCGAATCGCGGACGTGCTGAGGCATGATGCGCTGTATCCGCGGCCAGAGTTGTTGGCGCCGTTCTTCGCGAATCACGACGTGCCACGCTTTGCGAGTGCCGAAGGGAGCTCTGCGGAAAAGTTGAAGCTGGCGTTCGCGCTGACGCTGACCTTGCGCGGCATTCCCGAGTTGTATTACGGCGACGAAATTGGAATGGCGGGAGGCGGCGATCCGGACAACCGACGCGATTTCCCCGGCGGGTGGATCGGCGATGCGAACGACGCATTCACGGTAGCCGGGCGAACCCGCGAACAGCAGGAGATTTTTTCGTATGTTAAGGAATTGCTGCGGATTCGCCGCGAGCACGCGGCGCTTCGCGGCGGACAGCTCTGGCATTTGGCATCGG
>QHYL01000060.1 GCA_003224105.1 Acidobacteriota bacterium
CCAATGCTGCCCAGAGCCAGCGCAAGAGCGGCAAACACGATGAATAGAAGCGAGGTCGAACGAGGGGTGGCGACGGCGTCGGAAAGCACGGCGTTCATGGTCTTTATATCGCTGACAGCCGCTTCCGGATTCGCGCCAGCAACGGCTTCACGTAATGTGGCTCCCATCTGAGAACTGTCCATGTTGGTCCGCATCACGACAGTGAGGTCGGCGGGCATGCGGCGGTCTTCGAGCGTGGCCGAGGAGTTATAGGGAACATAGGCGACGCCCTTCATCCAAGAAGGAATGGTTTGCTGCAAGTCGTAAGCACGAACGTCGCCTGTGACACCGACAACGGTGCGCCAGCTTTTGTCGTCGAGGAGATGAATGTGTTTGCCGACAGCGTTCTGACTGGGCCAGAAGCGCCGCGCGGTCTCGGCGGGGATGATGGCAACCGGTTCGCCGGAAGCATCGGCATCCGTAAACGCTCTGCCAGAGAGTATGGGGATACCCATAACTCGGAAATAGCCGGGAGTGACGACGTGGAGCCAGAAGAGCGGAACCAAGTCCTGTCCCGGCGAAGGCGTGTGGTTTTCGATCTCGAGGGAGCGCTTGGCGACCCTGCCGTCGAGGGGAAGGGTATTCACGAGAGCGGCAGACTCGATGCTTGGTGAAGTGCGAAGCTGTTCCAGCAAAGTGTGGTAGAAGGCGAGGCAGCGCTCGGGATCGTTGCAAAACGATTGGGTGGGCGAGATGCGAGCGGTCAGGATGTGTTCGGAGCGGAAGCCGGGGTTTACATGAGACAGCGCCCAGAAACTGCGGATCAGAAGGCCTGCAGCAGTTACGAGAAGCACGGCAAAGGCGATTTCCGCGACTATAAGACCGCTGCGCAGACGCCGAGAGAGTGAAAGAGTTCCGGCGCGTCCGCCGGAGCGAAGGGTTTCCGTTGGAGAAGTGCGCGAGGACTGCAGGGCCGGCGCTAATCCAGAAAGAATGCCAGTCAGAATGGCGAGGCCGCCGGTGAACAGGAGAACGCGCCAGTCGATATGCGCGTCGGCCAGACGGGGAGTATCGGCGGGAAGCATGGCTTTCATAGAGGAAAGTCCTTTTGTGGCGAGCACGAGTCCGATGAGACCGCCGAGGCCCGCAAGCACGATGCTCTCCGTGAGGAGCTGTGTCAGGATGCGTCGGCGACCAGCGCCGAGAGCGGTGCGCACAGCGATTTCCTTTTCGCGCGTTGCCGAGCGGGCAAGGGTCAAGTTCGCCACATTGGCGCAGGCGATCAGAACGACCAGAGTTACGGCTCCGAGAAGCATCAGCAGGCGCAGGCGGACGTCCGCGACCATGCCGCTTCGCAGAGGAAGCACGCTGACGCCGGCGTTCCAGTCCTTGGGCATGACCCAGGGAAACAGGGCGCCTACGCGCGATTGAAACATGCGAATTTCGGCGCGAGCTTGCTCGTAGGTAACTCCAGGGTGAAGCCGGCCGATCACGGGCATGAAATCGTCCGCCCAATACAGAATCGCGTCTCGCGGATCGTTGTGCAGCGGAACCCAGATTTGCGTTTTTGCAGAAGGGAAGCGGAAGTTGGGTGGCATTACGCCGACAACCTGGCGGCTGATGCCTTCCAATTGAATCGGGCGGCCGATGATTGCGGGGTCGCTGGCGAAGCGCTGCTGCCATACAGCATGACTGAGGACGACGTAATTATCCTGGCCGGGAATATCTTCTCCGGGAATAAACGTGCGGCCTAGTTCTGCGCGCGCACCGAGGACAGAGAAAAAATCCGCAGAAACGACCGTTCCTGCCAGCCGAAGAGGCTCGCCTTGGCCAGTGAGGTTGAACTCATGGCCTTCGTAGTAGGCTGCTACGTCTATGGTGTGCACTTGCTCACGCATGGCCACGACGCCGCCTTTGGGATAAGTGCCGGTGATGCTGACGAGTTGTTCGGGGCTAGGGTAGGGAAGAGGAACCAGGAGAATTCCGTTCACGAGACTGAAGATGGCGGTGTTGGCGCCGATGCCGAGGGCGAGAGTGAGAACCGCGACAGAGGTAAAGCCGGGAGACTTGCGGAGCATGCGGAAAGCGAAGCGAAGGTCCTGGAGCAGTGTTTCGAGGAAGGGAAGGCTGCGGGCACCGCGGTGTTGCTCTTTGGCTTGTTGCCAGCCGCCGAAGCGGAGGTGCGCTTGGCGGCGAGCTTCGGCGGGGGAGAGGCCGCGCTGGAGATTTTCGTCAATGGCGAGTTGCAGGTGGGCGGAGATTTCCGCATCGAGGTCACGGTCGAGTTCCGCGCGGCGGAAGAGGGAGCGTAGTCGGTGGAATGATTGCCGGAGCCAGGTTGTCATTTTTGAAGACTCCTTCACTACCCGCACTGGCGCTTCCCGCGCCAGGACAATCACTCGTAACGCAATGCGACCATGGGATCGACCTTGGTCGCGCGGCGCGCGGGAATATAGCAAGCCAATAGCGCAGCTCCTGTGAGGAGCAGAATTACCGCTGCAAAAGTTAGGGGATCGGTGGCTGTTACCCCAAAGAGGAGCGACTGCACCGAGCGTGTAAGTGCCAGCGAACCAGCAAGCCCGATGGCGACGCCGATGAGTATCGTGCGCATTCCCTGGCCCAAAATCATCGCGAGGACTTCGCGGGAGCTGGCGCCGAGAGCCACGCGCACACCAATCTCGCGCGTGCGGCGGCTGACGGAATAGGCCATCACGCCAAATACGCCCGCCGTAGCGAGCAGCAACGCCGCAATTCCAAAGAAGCCGATGAGGATGACATTAAAGCGACGCGAGCCGAGCGAAGCAGAATAGATTTGAGGGAAAGTGCGGAATCTCGTAGGAATATCCGGGTTGAGATCGTGCAGGATGCGCCGCGCCCCCGAGGTGACCATTTGCGTGTCCGCATCGCTGAGCATGGTTACGGTAATCGCGGAGCGGGGACGCTGGAGCAAATCGACGTAGACGGTGGGCTTGGGAGGTAAGTCGAGACCGTAGTCCCGAACGTCGCCGACGATGCCGACAATGGTGAGCAAGCGCAAATCGCCATCCATGTTGCCGAACTCGATGGTATGACCAATGGGGTCCTGACTGGGCCAGCGTTCGCGGGCAAGCGACTCGCTTATGACGGCGACGTGAGGAGAATCTGGGCCATCGTGCTCGTCAAAGATGCGGCCGCGAATCAGCGGGATCTGGAGAACCTGGAAGTAGCCACTGGTGACGGCACCAAAATCGGCCGTCCCAAGGCGTTCTTTTTGTTTGGATAGCGCATTCAAGTCGTTGGGGTTCTTGGAGATTTCATTCTGGGTCATGAGCAAGAACTGGCCGTTGGGAAGACCGCCTCCCTCGTCCAGAGGCAAACCGCTCGTCGCGCCAACGTTGCCCACGCCGGGAATCTGTTTGAGGCGGCCAATCAGGTTTGAAAAGAAAATCGCCTGGCCTGCCTTCGCTTTCACATCGGTCCAATCTGCCCACGGAAGCGAAACATCCATGGTAATGATTTTGTCTACGCGAAAGCCGGGATTGAGTTCGAGGACTTTGAGCAGGCTGCGCCCGAGCAAGCCGGCACCGATGACGAGAACCAGCGTGACCGCGATCTGCCCGGTGACGATGGCCCGGCCAATGCGCTGGCTGCTTTGCGAGCCGGCTTGGCCACGCCCGCCTTCCTCCAGGCTTCCGCGCAGGTCCCCGGAGGTAGCACGCACGGCTATAAACGCGCCGAGTCCGGCGGCAACCGCGGTGGTAAGCAACAGCGCGAAAAGAAGAACGGGAATGCTGATGGAGACGCTGTCCAGCCGCGGCAGATTCTCCGGCGCGAGGGCAATTAAGCCTGCGATACCCAGGGACGCGCCGAGTAAGCCAAGGCCGCCGCCGATGAGCGAAAGGAGCAACGCTTCGGTGAGGAATTGACGGATCAAGCGTCCGCGCGGCGCACCAAGGGCGCTGCGAACGGCGAGTTCACGCTCTCTGACGGAAGCTTGCGCCAGCAGCAAGTTGGCGACATTGGCACAGGCCACCATGAGGAGGAATCCCACCGCGCCGAGGAGAATGACCAGCGGCAAGCGAACTTCTCCGGTGAGGGAATCCTGCAGCGTGACGACCGCCGCGTCCTTGAGAAGATAGTCACCTTGCTCGCTGGAAGTTTCATGAATGCGGCGCGCAATCGCGCTGATATCGGCATTGGCTTGCTGCGCAGTCACGCCATCGCCGAGGCGCCCGACGGAAAGATAGTTATGCGAGGTTCTGCTGGTGTTTTCGCCATCGAGATCTGCGGGAAGCCAAAGAGCCACGTCCGGCGGGAACTGAAAGTCGGCCGGGAGCACGCCAATCACAGAGTAGACCGCATTGCCAATTCTTAGGTGCGACTGCGAGAGGTCAAGCGGCGAGCCGAGATACTGCTTCCAGTATCCATAACTGACAAGAACGACTGGCGCCGCGCCTTTTTTGTTGTCGTCCGTGTTGAAATCCCGCCCGAAGACCGGCTGAACACGGAACACTCTGAAAAAGCCGGGCGTGACTCCTGCGACCATGGTGCGCGTCGGCTGCGAAGCGCCGGAAACAGACACGACATCGGCGTTGTACTTTGCAATCGCCTCGAAGCTGTGATTTTGATCCCGAAAGTCGTCGAAGTTCGGATCTGCCAGGTGGGACCACGTGCCATGGTTGTTGACTTCGAAGATGGCCATGATGCGGTTCGGTTCGCTAAAGGGCAGGGGCCGAAGGAGGACGCCGTAGACCACGCTAAAAATGGCCGTGGTTGCGCCGATACCGAGGGCAAGAGTAAGAACCGCGATGGCGCTGAAGCCGGGAGACTTGCGCAGCACGCGGAAAGCAAAGCGCAGGTCCTGAAACAGGGTTTCGAGGAAGGGAAGGCTGCGAGCTTCACGGTGTTGCTCTTTGGCTTGTTGCGGACCGCCGAAGCGAAGCAAGGCCTGGCGGCGGGCTTCCGTGGGAGAAAGGCCGCGGCGGAGATTTTCCTCGATGGCGAGCTCTAAATGAGATGACATTTCGGCTTCCAGCTCGCGGTCGAGTTGAGCGCGCCGGAAGAAGGAGAACAGCCGCTGGAGCGATTGCCAAAAGCGATCCATCATTGTTGACACTCCCTTCCACTTCTGAGGTTGTCTTGCCCACAGCCCCCTTGGTCACTCGTGACGAAGCACTGCCATCGGGTCGACACGCGTGGCGCGCCAAGCCGGCAGGAAACATGCAACCACCGAGACGATGGTCAAGACCAGAAATGCATAGCCGAAGGCACGCGGGTCGTACGGGCTTACCTTATAAAGGAGATATCCGAGTAGTCGCGTCAGGCCCACGGCAAGCGCTGCGCCAAGAAAAATGCCGCTGACAGTCAGCACGAGACCGCGAGAAATCACCAGCCGGAAGAGTCCACTAGTGTGCGCTCCGAGAGCCATGCGCAGTCCCAACTCACGCGTACTCTGCGACACTGTGTACGACATGACGCCATAGAGTCCGATGGCCGCGAGCACTAAAGCCAGTCCGGCCAAGACGCCGGTCAAAGTGACCGCAACTTTCTGGGCAGAAGTAGAACGATCCACCTGCTCTTGGAGCGAGATCACCTCATAGAGGGCCAGGTTCGGGTCCATGGCCTTCAGTTCGCGAGACAGCGCAGCCGCGAAGATCTCAGGCCGCAGCCTGGTCCGAATCGTCAATGCGGCGCTTACGGAAAAATCCTGTCGCCGAGGAACGTAGAAAAACGGCTTGGGGATTTCACGCATGCTGTAATATTTCGAAGTTTTCGCGACACCAACGATTTGCATCCACTTGCCTTTGGCCTGAAGGCGCTCGCCGACAGGGTTTTTGCCGGGCCAATAGCGCGCGGCCATGGTTTCGTTGATGATTGCAACAGGCGCAGCGGTTTCGTTGTCAGAGCGGGTGAACTCGCGGCCCGACACGAGCGGAATCCCGATGGTCGCGAAATAGCCGGGGCCAACCTGATTGTAATCGGCGGAGGGCTGCTCGTTCGGCGGAGGTTGGTATCCGTCCACGGCAATGGGGGCTGACGAAAAAGTGCCATAGCCCAGAGGCGTTTGGCGCGCCAGCGCAGCCAACTCCACGCCGGGAAGGGCTTGTACGCGGTCGATGAGTTCGTCTTGAAAACTTTTTGCCCGCTCTGCGTCGTACCCTGACGAAACCAAATTCACCGCAGTGACTAATACGCCGCCGGTGGAAAAGCCCGGGCTGTCTGACCGAATCTTTTGGAGGCTCTGCAGGAGCAGGCCAGCTCCAACAAGCAAAATGAAGCACAGAGACACCTGAACCACAACCAAGCCGGAGCGGACCCACGATTTTCCACGGCCTCGCGCGACTCCCGCCATTTCCGACCGCAGTGTACCGGCGAGATCGATCTTGCTGGCTTGAACTGCGGGAACCAGAGCAAACAGCAGCGTCGCAAGGAGGCAAACCGCGGCGCTCAGCGCCATCACGCGCCAATCCATTTCGCCAGGGAGGTGCATGGCGTTTCCATTCCGCACCGGCAAGAGCAGCACGAGCAAGTGACTGCACCAGCGCGCGATGAGGAGTCCGCCGGTTGCTGCCAGCGCGGAAAGGACCAGCCCTTCCATCAGAAGCTGCTGCAGCAGGCGCCTCCGCCCGGCGCCCACCGCCACGCGGACAGTGATTTCATGCCTTCGCGCAAACGACCGTACAAGCAGGAGGTTGCCGACGTTGGCGCAGGCGATCAGAAGCACAAAAACCACGACAACGAGCATGGTTTCGAGCGTGGGGAGCAGGTTTCCCGCGTTATTGAACGGCGTTTGCCATAAAGGCCAGAGCTTGACGCCGTGACCGCGGTTGGTTGCCGGATAATCTGTCTCCAAGCGCTTCGCCACCGCAGAAACTTCCTGCTGCGCTTGCTCGAGAGAGACGCCAGGCTTCAGTCGGCCGTAAGATTCGATCCAGCGCTCGCTGCGATCTTCAAGTTTGTATCCGCCGCCTTCAAACGTGTCTTCCATGGAGGCGGGTACCCAAAACTTCATGGCCCAGCCGACGAACGTTCCGTAAAAGCCTTCCGGAGCGACGCCGATGATGGTGTGAATCACGCCATCCATGCGCTGCGTCTTGCCGATGATTTGCGGATCGCCGCCGAAGCGTTCCTTCCATAGCTGGTAGCTGATGACTGTTACAGGATGAGCGCTGCGGCCCACATCCTCATTCGATTCAAACGTGCGCCCGAGAATCGGATGAATCCCCAAGGCTGGGAAATAATTCGATGAGACGATACTCCCTGTAACGACTTGCGCCCGGTCGCCGATACTGAGGGTGGTCCCGGTGATCTTGCTCACAAAAAACGTGTCAAACAGTGTGCAATTCCTTTGAAGGTCCGTGAAATCCGGCCAGGATAGCCCGGTGCGGTCCGATGGAGTGGTTCCCGTGAGCGCTACCAGCCTTTCCTGATTCGCTACCATAGGGTAGGGACGAAACAGAAGGCCTTCCATCCAACTGAAAACTGCGGCATTGGCGCCGATACCCAAAGTCAGGCAGAGAATCGCCAGGAGCGCGAAGCTGGGACTGCGCCGAACCATGCGCAAAGCGAAGCGGAGGTCTTGGAGCAGCGTTTCGAGCAGCGGCAGGCCACGCGCGTCGCGATGATTTTCTTTGGCTTGTTGTGAGCCGCCAAAGCGAATGAGGGCTTGGCGGCGAGCTTCCTGGGGAGAAAGGCCACGTCGGAGATTCTCTTCGATGGCCAGGTCCAAGTGATGCGACACTTCTGCGTCAAGCTCGCGATCTTGTTCGGCGCTGCGGAATAAGGAAAGCAAGCGAAGAAACGACTGACGAAGGCGATCCGTCATTTGTCACCACTCCCTTCGGGAAGAGCCAGCACGCGGCCCATGACTTCGGAGAGTCGCTGCCAGTACGCTGCATCCTCGGAAAGCTGTTTGCGGCCGCGTTTGGTGATGGAGTAAAACTTGGCTTTGCGGTTGTTGGTGGACGTTCCCCACTCGGCGGAAATCCAACCGCGCTGCTGTAAACGAACGAGCGAAGCGTAAATCGTGCCCTGGTTCAGCAGGACCGCATCGCCGCTGACCTGTTCGATGCGGCGGGCGATGCCGTAGCCGTGAAGCGT
>QHYL01000061.1 GCA_003224105.1 Acidobacteriota bacterium
AGATATACGGAGAGTGCGACGCCGTGCCCGTTGTATCCGGCCAGGACCAACACGTTCTCACTAGATATACGGAGAGTGCGACGCCGTGCCCGTTGTATCCGGCCAGGACCAACACGTTCTCACTGCACCGATGTCGGCGAAAAATGGGCCGCATGCCTTCGGTGAAGAGAATCGGGCCGGCCCAGCGGTGCGTAATGCGAACGGCCTTCAACACGGGATGCAAACGGTGCACGCGGGTTTCGAGCCAGCGGAAACTCTCCGCGGCTTCTCCCTTGCGAACATCAAAGCGGTACAAATTGGGCGCGGCGAATTGGGATGAGTGCTTACCGGGCTTGGTGAAAAGTGAGGCAATCGAACCGGGCATCGGGACTAACCCGGCGCCGAAGACGATGCCGTTGGATTCAAGCAGGCGGCCCCATAAATAAGGAAGATCCATGGTGTAAAAAGGATGGCGCGACGAAAGGCCAATCGTTTTGAGTTGCGCAGCGGTTAGCGGAGCGGTGGCAAGCGCCAGCGTTAGCTTTGGTTGCGTTGCGCCTTGGAGCTCCGGGAGTTCGAGCGAGAAAGCGTTGGTGGCAAGAAGAACCTGGCCGGCGCAGATTTCTCTCTGCTGGATGCGCGCGCGCCTTTTCTGAAGAACGCGCAGGCGGAGAGGATGCGAATAATCGATGGCTTGTACCTCGGCATGTTCGACGATTTGCGCGCCGGCCCCTTCCGCGGCGCGGGCCAATCCAGCTACGACTTTGCCGGGATCGACGGCGCCGCCGGGCACGGCGCGAACAACTTGCAGGTTACCGGAATCGTTCCAGGAGATGGGCGAGCCTTTTGCGGGATTTGAACGGCCCAATTCCCAGACGCTGGGGAGCTCGAGCCGCGCGTCCACGCGGAGCGTGCGAAGAATCTTTTTGTAACCGGCAAGCACGTCACCGAGGTCCGGCAATGGGCCTGCCGCGGTTTCCGCGAGGGCGAGGCCGCCGGTGCGGCCGCTCGCGCCTTCACCAAGCGAAGATGCTTCCAGCACAAGCACTGATTTTTTCGGAGCCATTCTACGGAGCCATGCCGCCGTCGCAAGCCCTGTAAAGCCGCCGCCAACAATGGCGAAGTCAACTTGCTCGGGAAGGGGAGACGGGGCGGGACGAAAATCAACAGTCCAGGGCGGCGCGCCCCAGGGATGCGTTTTGCGGGACATGGCCTCTCTTTGATGCCGTTGGCCCCGGATGGACACCTGAGACCAAGAGTCTGAGGTCAGGTTCTTCCTCATTTCTTGCGATAGCGAACTCCCTCGGCGAGTTCCCCGCTTTCAAGCTTATTCGCTCTTTGGCGGAGCCGCGCGCGCGAAGAGAACCGCGAGGATTGCAAGAAGACTGACCAAAAGCGGATACCATACCGGCGAAATCCAGGGCCGCGGAATCAGAAACAAGACGTCGGGATCCCGGAGCGACAACGGCCAGCGCACCGTGGCCCAAAGCACCGCGTAATAGGTGACGTCCCAGATGGCAAAGGTCCAGAGGAAAACAGCTACTCGCGAACTTGTCTTTGCCGCGGTGAGTAGGGCCACGCTCAGCAACATAAGAATGGTGGCGGCCTCGCGGAACACTTCCAGGGTGAGCAGGCTTTGCGGTAATTGGCTGATGGCCTGCGATTGCTGGTAAATCTCTCCGGACCTGCGAATGACGTCTGAGAGTGTGCCCTGATAACCGGGGAGCAAGCCGGTAGCGGCACGAAGGTAAACCACTACGACAGCCTCCACGCAGCCGAACGCCGCGGCAAATATCCCGCTCGCCAACAGTTGCCGCGGAGCGAGAGCAACTCCGCTACGTCTCCAGCGAAAGTAGGCGAAGGGCGGGACCAGAACGAGCAGGTTCACCCACCAGGGTTCCGCAATCAGTTGGAAGCTCATGGCATGATTCTACGTGGAACCAAGTAGGAACCGCACCGGAAGTTGAGGCGGCAGCCTGCCTTTTGCATACCAGAGAGGCGTTCTTCGCCATGCCTGCGGAACGAAACAATCGCAGTGCGTTTTACGTAGAATGAGGAGGGAGGGTGTGCCTGGATGAAGCGGGGCGTGTTGAAGCGCGGAGTGTTGGTTCGCGAACCTGTGGGTGTGGCGCTGGAGACGCTGCGCCAACACAAGATGCGCTCCTTCCTGATGCTGCTGGGCATCATTCTGTCTGTTTCCACACTGATTGTCGTGATTTCGCTGATTTCCGGGGTAAACAGATACATCGCCGACCGCGTCGCGAATCTCGGCTCCAACGTGTTCCTGCTGACGCGCTTCCCGCTCATCACCGACGTGGAAGAGTACGTGAAGGCCAACCGCCGCAACAAGAAAGTGACCTGGGACGATTACGAATCTTTGCGTGCAAACCTGAAGCTGCCTCTGCGCGTGGGCGTGGAATTGCGCGCCAACGGAAAAGTCCGCAGAGGCTCGGAAAGCATCAACGACGTAAACGTTCGCGGCGTGACCGCCAACATGGGAGACATTGATCCTGTAACGCCGCGCGAGGGACGCTACGTTTCCGAGGGCGATGATCAGAGCCGCGCGCTGGTGACCATGATCGGCAACGACCTGGCGACCAAACTTTTTCCCAACGTGGATCCCATCGGCCGCGAGATCCTGATCGATGGCCGGCCGTTCCAGGTGATAGGAATTGCGAAAATCATCGGCACGGCTTTTGGGCAATCGCAGGACAATTTCGCGTACATCCCGATTCAAACGTATTTCAAGATGTACGGAACGCAAGAAACCATCTGGCTCAACATCCAGGCGCGGAGCCCGGAATGGATGGCGCGGACGCAAGACGAGGCGCGCGCGATGATGCGGGCGCGGCGCCATTTGCCGCCGAACGAGCCGGACAATTTCGGGATTTTCGATCAGGCGACGCTGATGGAATTGTGGAAGAACCTGACCGGAGTGATTGCCACGGCGATGGTGGGCATTGTTTCGGTGTTCCTGGTGATTGGCGGCGTGGTGATTATGAACGTCATGCTAGCGACGGTGACGGAGCGGACGCGGGAAATTGGCATTCGCAAGGCGCTGGGAGCGCAACGCAGCGATATCCTAATGCAATTTTCCCGCGTCCGCTCCGTCACAGTCGCAAGCATGACGTTCATAATCACCACGCCGCCAATCACCAGGAACACCGAAACAATGCCCACCATCGCCGTGGCAATCACTCCGGTCAGGTTCCATGCAACTCGGAGAGAACGCGCAGATGGCGCTGACCACGCTGCGGGAAAACAAGATGCGCTCTTTCCTGACAGTGCTGGGTGTGGTGATTGGAATCACCGCGCTGCTTTCCGTCGTTTCCATTTTGATGGGCGTTTACGCGGACGTGAATGCCTACCTCTCGGACTACGGGACGGACACGCTGTTTATTTTTCGCTTCGATCCTGGCATACACTCGGGACGCCTGACACCGGAAGAGCGGGCGCGCAAGCCGCTGACGTTCGAAGATGCCGAAGCCATCCGCGAATTGTGCCCGGCGGTGCGCGCGGTAACGGCCAGCGTGTATCCCCGCTTCGAGGAAGAAGGGCCGCAGCGCGGGCCGGTCACGGCGCGCTACCTGAGCAAGGAAGTTTCGGGGATCGATTACAACGGAACGCTGCCGGCCACGGAAGAGGTATTCAATTCGCGGCCGGCACGCGGAAGATTCTTCAGCGAGGCGGAAAACCAGCACCGCGCCGACGTTGCCCTGATTGGCTCGGACATCGCCAAGACACTTTATCCAGACATCGACCCTCTCGGGAAACCCATCATGATTGACGGAATCTCGTACGAAGTGGTCGGCGTGCTGGAGCCGCGCAAGGGGCAGTTAGTAAAAGACCAGTCCGCAGACAGGGCGGTGCTGGTGCCGTACCGCACTTATAAAAAGCATCTGCCGATGGATGATGAAAACCTGGTTGGGGCGGTGGCGTATGCCGGCCACATGCCGGAGGCGGAAGACCAGATTCGCGCCGTGCTGCGGCACCGAAGGAACGTGCCTTTCAACAAGCCGGACAATTTCGGCATGGCCAGCGCGCAGCAGGTGGCGGACCAGTTCAAGCAAATCACCTCGTCGGTGGCGCTGCTGATTTCAGTCATCAGCTCGATTGGGTTGCTGGTGGGCGGCGTGGGCGTGATGAATATCATGCTGATGTCTGTAACGCAGCGGACGCGGGAAATCGGCGTGCGCAAGGCGATTGGAGCGCGGCGCAGCGACGTGATCTGGCAATTCCTGACGGAGGCGGTTGTGCTGACAGGGTCGGGAGGCGTCATCGGCGTGCTAGCGGGGGGAGGCATTAGCCTGCTGATCAATTTGGCTGTGCCCTCCCTGCCTTCGTATATTCCGCTGTGGGCCGTCGTGCTGTCAGTTGTTGTGTCAATGAGTGTAGGACTGTTTTTTGGGATGTATCCCGCGGTCAAGGCCTCGCGGCTGGACCCGGTAGAGGCGCTGCGCTATGAATGAGGAAGTGACGCGTGACGCGTTGTGACGCGTGACAAGTGACCGGTCTGGAGCGCGCACCGGTGGCGAACCTGCTTAGTAACGGCTATCTCCCTGGTTTTTTGTAAGTGTTGATTTTAAAGGTAGTTAAAGCACAGATCCCAATATAGGGTTTCTGAACGGAAGTTAAAGCAACAAGCCATGCCTGGTTGCGCGATGTAAGAGTATTGCGTATGTTTCTTCGCATGAAAACGACCAAAAGTTCGTTCATCGCTCTTGCGTGTTTTGCTTCACTAAGTCTTGTGCTTCTGGCCTTTCTTGGAATTGCGTCCCCACAAACGCAGCAGGCGGTGCCTGGCGGCGTGGCGACGGGGTTCAACACGATTCGAGAAGACACGTTACGCGCGGACTTGACATTTTTGGCTTCGGACGCGCTGCAGGGGCGCATGTCTTTGCAAACCGGCGACGAGGTGGCCATCCAGTGGATTGCGTCGGAATTTGCCAAGGCGGGATTAAAGCCTGTGGCGAACGGCAGCTTCCTGCAGCCGGTCGAGCTGATCGAATACCGAGGCGACCGCGAAAACAGCTATGTCGCCTTGCAACGCGGCGGAAGCCAGAGCGTATGGAGATTTCCCGATGCCTTTGGCGCGTACCGGGCGGATGTGCACGTGACCGCGAACGTGGTCTTTGCCGGGTTCGGGATCACCGCGCCGGAACTGCACTACGACGACTATCAAGGAATCGACGCGCACGGAAAAATCGTGCTGATTTTCGACCACGAGCCGCAGGAGACGGATCCCGCTTCCGTGTTCAACGGCACGGGCAACACGCGGTACGCGACGGGGCGGGTGAAAGTCCTGAACGCGCAAGCGCATGGCGCGGTAGGCGTGCTGATTGTCGCGGAGCCCAACCGCAAGCATCCGTCCAATCAGGAGCGCGTCGCGCGAATCGGCGGCTCCATCACGCGCGCCGTGCCGCTGCCTTCGCAAGCGCTTGCCGAGGACGATCTCCACACGCCTGCGGCGATTATTTCCGATGCTGCGGGCAAGGAAATCCTTGCCACTGCGGGAGCGGATCCTTCGCAGCTGCAAGCGGCGATTGACCGCGACCTGAAGCCGCAATCGCGCGCGTTGCCGGACACGCAAGTCACGTTGCACTATCGCAACGTCTCCTTGAGTTCCGGCAAAACGTATAACGTCGCCGGTTTGCTGGAGGGCAGCGACCCGAAGCTCAAGGCGGAAACCATCTTGTTTAGCGGGCACCACGATCACGACGGCATCAGCGGGGAACAAATCTGGCATGGCGCGGACGACAACGGCTCCGGAACGGTGGGCGTGGTCGCGCTGGCGCATGCGTACGCCACCAATGCGGCGCACGGCGAACGGCCGAAGCGCTCGCTGTTGTTCGTTGTGTTTGCCGCGGAAGAGCGCGGCCTGCTCGGTTCTTTCTTTATGGCCACGCATCCGCTGCGGCCGCTGGAGACCACGCGCGCGGTCATCAACTTCGACATGATTGGCCGAAACGAAACCGAGAGCGACCAGACCAAGGGCCTGCTCGAGATTCCCGCCAATACGACGAACCGGCTGAACCTTATCGGCGCATCATATAGCCCCGACTATAACCGCACCTTGGTGGCGGAGAACAAATACGTGGGGCTCGATTTGGACTACCGATTCGACCGCGACTACGCGCTGAACATTTTCTTCCGCAGCGACCAGTTCCCTTTCGTGCTGCACAACATTCCGTCGTTCTGGTGGTTCACCGGCTTTCATCCCGATTACCACCACACCACGGACACGGCGGACAAAATCAATTACGGGAAGATGGCCAAGATTTTGCGGCTCGCATACCTCACGGGTTTCCAATTCGCGAACGAGGCGGCGCCGCCTAGATTCATCGCCAACCCCGGCGGCAGAGCCGCGAACCAAGGTGACTAGACCTCAAACACAGACTGCCTAGTGTTTCCAGAAGCGCATGACGGCTGAAAAGTCGAGGTCTTCCTTGGCGGCGCCTTTGACGGCGCTGTAGATTTCCCGCGCGGCGGCGGTGGCCGGCAGGGCGACGCCAAGCTGATTGGCGAGGTCGAGCGCGAGGCCGAGATCTTTGTGCATGAGGCGCAGCGGGAAGCTTGGGACGTATTGGTCTTTCAGAAGATTGGGAGCCTTGACATCGAGGACGCCGGAACGGGCCATGCTGGATTGCATGACTTCGACGAGCTTCTCGCCGGGGATGCCCGCACGGGTGACGAGGGCGAGGGCTTCGGCGAGTGCGTCCACTTGTAAAGCGAGAATCGAATTCATGGCGAGCTTGATGGTCTGGCCTGCTCCGTTGGGGCCGAGGTGAAACAGCTTTTTGCCCATGACCTTAAGGATGGGCTCAGCTTCCTTTAGAGTGTCGACCTCGCCGCCAATCATGAAAACGAGTTCGCCTTTCTTGGCGCCCCAATCGCCGCCGGTGACGGGCGCGTCCAGAAAGCGCACGCCGCGTTCGGCGCAGGCAGCGGAGATTTTGCGCGCAAGGGCAGGCGATACGGTGCTGGAATCCACATAAATGCTGCCGCGCTTGAGCGCCTGCATAGCGCCACAGTCGCCCCACAACACCCCTTCGAGCGCGGGGGGATCACTGACAATAGTGAGAAGAAAATCGGAAGCGGCGGCGACTTCCTGGGGAGATTTGGCGAGCTTGGCTCCGGCGGCGACGAGTTCCTCGGCGCGCGAGGCGGTACGGTTCCAAACGGTGAGCGGGTAGCCGGCCTTGATGAGGTTCATGCCCATGGGGCGGCCCATGAGGCCGAGTCCGATAAGGCCGATGTGCTTTGCAGGGGAATTCAAGAGAACCTCCTCGACGATGGTTGGCTTCCGGCGCTGGCGATTGCCCAACGGAAAAAGACAATTGTAGCTGATGTACGGGTGTAGGCAAATTCAGAACAGGACTGGACGAAGTGAGCGCGAAGAGTCCTGCGAAAGTCAGGCGGGTTTGGTGCGGCGATTGAGCGTGAGAACGGCCGCGCCAGCGCCCACAGCGGCTGCGGCAGTGAGGGCCGAGCGAGGCTCGCCGTCAGAATCCGCAACGACGGCAGGTTCGGGAGCAGCGCCGAGCTTCACGGCAACGCGAGGGGCGCCAGCGGTGACGCCGGGTTCCGGTTTTTCTTCAATGCGGACCAGGAACTGATAGGGAATCTCCCAGCGGAAGTGGCCATGCTTGCCGCGCTGCTCGAAATTTTGTTCGAGGAAGATGGAACGGCCGGAATCGGCTACGAAAATGCCTGAAGCGGGCAGAAGAATATCACCAGCGCGATATTGCACTTGCACACGACGACCAAGAAAGGATGAGTAGCGGGCCATACTGTCCCTAGTGTCGTCACTCGCTAGTAACAGGCGCAATAGTACGAAAGGTCTCCCCCCGCCCGAAGTGTGGAAAAAGATGCGGAAAAACTGTGAGATTGCGAACGGAAGTGGGTGGTGGAACCCTTGCCTGCTTTAGGTTTCGGATCTTACTCTGAGTTTTGCGAAAGACACTCCAACGAAACCCCTTGCGTGAGAAAATCCGCGCCCGCCGGGGACTTCACGAAAAGAACTACGCAAAGTCTTGACTTTTGCGGCGAGAGGGATATTGTCGGCGTTCCGGGGAACGCTATCTCGGGGTGAGAAACTTTGATGAAGACGAAATGGATTTGCGCGCTGGCGGTGATGCTTAGCGTGGGAGCCGGGGTCTTTGGGCAGGAAAAGAAGCCGGCGGGCAAAAGCTACGTGCTGAAAGCGACGCGGCTGTTTGATGGAAAGAGCAATACGCTGGTGAAGCCGGGAGTAGTGGTGGTGACCGACGGCAAGATCGTGGCGGCGGGAACAAGCGCGGCGATTCCGGCAGGAGCGGAAACGATCGATCTCGGCGATGCCACGATTCTGCCCGGATTTATTGATGCGCACACGCACCTTACCATGAGCTACCGCGAAGATTACGCGCGGGCGGCGCTCGACAGTCTGCAAAAACCAATTCCGGAGATGGCGTTGGACGCCAGCGTCAATGCGCGCGCAACTTTGATGGCGGGAATTACCACAGTACGCGACGTCGGCTCGCAGGATTATCTGGACGCTGGTTTGCGCAATGCGATTAATCGCGGCGTTGTGCCCGGTCCGCGGATGCTTGTGGCGGTGCACGCGATCGGCGCGACCGGAGGGCATTGCGATGAAACGGGATACCGCGCGGGGGTGTTCGGCAAGGAAACGGGGCCGGAAGATGGAGTGATTAACGGGGCGGACCAGGCGCGGCAAGCTGTTCGCCTCGCGCACAAGTACGGCGCGACGATCATCAAGACGTGCGCGACGGGCGGAGTGCTTTCGCTCGCCGATGCGGTGGACACGCCTCAACTAACGCAAGAAGAGCTGAACGCCATTGTTGACGAAGCTCACGCGCTGAAACTGAAAACCGCAGCTCACGCGCATGGCGCCGAAGGGGCGAAGCGCGCGATTCGCGCGGGAATCGACTCCATCGAGCACGGATCTTTCCTCGACGATGAAGCGCTGAACCTGATGAAGCAGCGCGGGACTTACTACGTGCCGACGCTGATGGCGGCGCAGGGACTCAGCGAACAGATTTCCAAAGGGGTAACGATACCTCCTGCCATTCTGGTGAAGGCGAATGCAGCGATCGCGGCAATTCACCAGACGTTTCAAAAAGCCCTAGGCATGGGGATCAAGATCGGACTGGGCACGGATGCGGCGGTCTATCCGCACGGGCGCAACCCGGAGGAGTTTCATCAAATGGTGGACCTGGGAATGAAACCGATCGATTCGCTGAAGGCGGGCACGTCGGCGGACGCGGAGCTCCTTGGGCTGGCGGACAAGATTGGCACGCTCGAACCTGGCAAGCTAGCGGACATGGTGGCCGTTCCGGGCGATCCCGTAGAGAATATCCGCGCGACGGAGCATGTCTTCTTTGTGATGAAAGAGGGCGTGATTTACAAAAACGATCGCGGGGCGGGAGGTCACTGAGCAAAGATTTTTCTCGATTCGAGCAATTTCTCGGAGCGGAGGTATACCGGGTGGCGGGGCTAAACGAAACAGTTGCAAATGGTTTGGCGGCGTATTACGAATATGTCGCCGAAGATTTGCACAAATGGGTGGACCCGCTGACGAACGAGCAGTTCTGGCGCAAGCCGTATCCGTACGGGAACAGCGTGGGACACCTGGTGCTGCACTTGACGGGGAATTTGAGCTACTACATCGGGGCGCGCGTCGCGGAGACAGGTTACGTAAGGAACCGGGACAAAGAGTTCACGGATCCGAATCCGCTTCATAAGGACGAGGCGCTGAAGGTTTTTGACCGGACCGTTGCCATGGTGGTGGCGACGATTCGAAAGCAAAGGGAGGAGGACTGGGGCAAGGCGTATACCGCGGAACGCGAGCGGGAAGCCGAGAACCGCTTCCATATTTTTGTGCGCTGCGCGGGACACGCGTATCATCACGTGGGGCAGATTGTCTACCTGAGCCGCGAGTTAGCGAGAACTTGAGGCCGGGGAAACGCTTCGCCTGGACGCAGAGTGGGCGCCGAGGCGGGCGAGTGGAACGCGAGTGGTCGAACAGAAAAAACTTACGAAGGGCAAAGCTGCCCTTTTGCTGGTGCTGTCTGCCTTAGCGGCGATTGCGTCGGCAACGGAGCTGCATGGATGGCAGGTCTACCTGGGATTTGCCATTGTCGGCGTTGTACTGCTCGTCGGGTTTCTCATCTGGAACCGAAAATCCTGAACAAGTTTTCTTGAGGAGACGGGGGCTGGAATGATGCGAAAAGTGTCTTTGATCGGTTTTGCAATGGTGTGGGGTGGAGTGCTCGCGGTTCCGGCGCTGGGGCAGGAGACCACGAAGCCAGCACAGGGTCCGGCTGCCATGGCCCCAACCATCGACCAGTCGCTGGAATGGCAGAGCGCGTTCAATCCAAAACTTTCGCCGGATGGAAAACGGGTGGTTTACGAAGTGCAGAAGACCAATTGGGAAGAGAACGCATTCGAGCGGAATTTGTGGATTGGAGAAATTGCCAGCGGCGAAACGCACGCATTGACCACGGCAAAGAAATCTAGCACGAATCCGGCATGGTCGCCGGATAGGAAGTGGCTCGCATTCCTTTCCGACCGGCCGGGACAAATTGCGGGAACGGCTGAAGGCAAAAAACAACTCTATGTGATTTCAGCGGATGGCGGCGAAGCGCAGCAAGTCACTAAAGTGGAGAACGACGTAAGCGATTTTGAATGGGCTCCGGATTCGAAGCGCATCGCTTTTTCCATGAGCGACCCGGAAAGCAAGCCGTTGAAGGACCGCAAAGAAAAGTATGGCGACTATTTCGTGGTGCATGGTGATTACCAGATGACGCATCTTTGGCTTGTCGAGTTTTCTAACGGAAGCACGACGGCAGCGGAGCCCAAACCGCTGACGGAAGGGAACAAGTTCAGCGTGGAAGATTTTTCGTGGTCGCCGGACGGAACGCGCATAGCGTTCAGCGCGCAGAAGGACCCGGATTTGATCTCGGGAGAGACGGCGGACCTTTACGTCGTCAACGTGAACGACAAGGCGGTAAGAAAGATTGTGAGCACGCCGGGGCCGGACCGGAATCCGCACTGGTCGCCGGACGGGAAAAGAATTGCCTTCGACACTGCCGCGGGCGCGAGGTATTTCTTCTACTCCAACTCGAGAATTGGAGTGGTTGCTGCCGATGGCGGCGCAGTACAAATTCTGACGGAATCCTTCGATGAAGATCCTTCGCTGATCGCCTGGGGGCCGGACGGGATTTATTTTGGCGCAGTGCAGAAGACCGCCACGCATTTGTTCCTCCTGAATCCGGCAACGGGAACCGTGGAGAAAATAAGCGTTCCCGAAGGGATGGTGGCCGGCGGCTTTTCATTTTCCCGCGATTACAAGACCGTGGCGTACTGGGCGGCGCTCGACAACCAGTACGCCGAGATCTACACGACCAGCGTGGCGCTGTGGCAGGGCAAGCAGCTCACGGCGATGGGCGAGCAGCTCAAGGGGTTCACGCTGGCGCATCGAGAAGTGGTTTCGTGGAAGTCCGCGGACGGAACGACGATCGAAGGCGTGCTTTACACGCCGGCAAATTTCGACACCAAGAAGAAATATCCACTGCTGGTGGTCATTCACGGAGGACCGACGGGTGTAGACCAGCCTGTAGTGAACGCCGACCGTTACTACCCGATCGAGCGATTTGTGAGCAAAGGGGCGGTGGTGCTGCGGCCCAATTATCGCGGCTCGGCAGGCTATGGAGAAAAATTCCGCTCGTTGAACGTGAGGAATCTGGGCATCGGCGATTATGCCGACGTGATTTCAGGAGTGGATGCCCTGATCACGAAAGGGTTCGTGGACAAGGACCGCGTAGGGGCCATGGGCTGGAGCGAGGGCGGCTACATTTCGGCGTACATCACGACGGTCAGCGACCGCTTCAAAGCGGTGTCGGTGGGGGCGGGAATCTCCGACTGGTCGACCTATTACGTGAATACGGACATTACGCCCTTCACGCGGCAATACCTGCACGCCACGCCGTGGGACGATCCGGAGATTTACTGGAAGACTTCGCCGATCAGCAACATCGCCAAGGCGCGGACGCCGACGCTCATCCAGCACGGGGAGAACGACCGGCGCGTGCCGATTCCCAATGCGTACGAACTGCGTCAGGCGCTGGAAGACCGCGGCGTGCCGGTGAAAATGGTCGTTTACAAAGGATTCGGGCACGGTATTACCAAACCGAAGCAGCAGCGCGCAGTGATGGAAGAAAACGAAAAGTGGTTCGCGCAATACATCTGGGGCGAGAAGCCGGAGGAGCCAAAACCTGCGGAGCCGAAGAAAGACGAAAAGAAATCAACAGCAGCGGTAAATCCGTAGATTGGGAAGAGGCTGGAGATCCGGCTCGACCCAGCCTTCGCGCGCGGCGTTAGTCTGCAAGGCTTGAGGTGAATAATATTTCTTCAAGAGGTCTTTGTCGCCGAGTTCCAGGTGTTCCGCAAGAAACATGGTAAAGCCGCAGCTTTCCCGCGTCTCCACCAAAGCCGCGGCAACCAGGCGCATCCAAGCGAGCGTAAGCGTGTGATGGTATTTCCGCGTCGCGCCATGATGGTTGGCAAAACGGCGAATACCAGCGGCCATGCGTTCGGCAGCACGGGTCGCATCGGAAGATTTCAGGTAGAGCCAGGCAACGCGGATATGTTCGCGATGGCGAAACTGGTCCGCCGGAAAAGAAAGGTCTTCAAACGCGCGGAGAAAGTCTTCATCGCTCCAGGCGGAAGCGCCGGAGCCGAAATTAGTTTCGGTCATAGTTTTGGAAATAGCGAAGTGAGATAGGAACTTCTTTTAGTGTACTACGTTTCGAGCTGGAAGCCATCACGGTTCCGGTCACACGCGGTTACAATGGCATGATTCCGAAATGACATCTCCGTCCGAGGCTTTTCACAAATTGGGCGACACAGCAGGCCGCCGGACATGGCTGGCGGCCTTCGGTGTCTCGCTGGGAACCGCGCTCCTCATCGTTTCGCCGTTTTTTAGGCTCGGAACCGCCTCGGGTCACGATATTGCGTTTCACGCGTCTTCCTGGCTGGACGTCGCTGGCCAGTGGAAGGAAGGAATCCTTTTTCCGCGTTGGTGCGAGTGGGCCAACAATGGCTTCGGCGAGCCGCGCTTCATTTTCTATCCGCCGCTTTCGTGGATGCTGGGAGCGGCTCTGGGGTTTGTCGTGCCATGGAATGCGGCGCCGGGAACCTTCATTGTGCTGGCGCAAACGCTGGCGGGAATTTCCATGTTTGCGCTGGCGCGGCGATTTTTTCCAACACGCGCGGCAATCTTCGCAGCCGCCAGCTATGCAGCGAATCCTTACGCGCTCCTGGTCGTTTATTTGCGCAGCGATTTTGCGGAAGAGC
>QHYL01000705.1 GCA_003224105.1 Acidobacteriota bacterium
CTCGGTCTTGCCGAACAATATGCTTGATATAAAATCCTCGGCTTGTGAGTTGCTGCATTACGCCTGGGGCGAGGTTGTAGGCGATAATCGCCTTTTGCCCTGTGTACCCCGACCGTTCCAAGGATACGATCCACGGCTCAAGTTCATTCCATGAGAGATTTGCAGCCGCACCGACAACCAAATCCTTCATAAGACCCCTCTCACTCGGGACGATACCCCGCACGCATGGCGCGAGTCTCAAACTCAGCGCCTGCATTATCGGTCTGGCTTTATTATGTCCCCGCCCTGGCCCTCATTTTTCCAACCCAGTAGCGGCTCGTTAATTTCTCATCGTCGATTTTGAGTTCTGAGTACGTAACCAGCCATTTCTCGATATTTTCGGGCTTAATTTCACTCCAATCTGCGATTGGAATTACTGGGAGACCGGAATAGAGGCTATCGAGCGGAGACTTGGGCACCAAAACGATATGGCCTAGGGCAAGGGCTTCCCAGGTTCTATGGCAATCCAAGCCCACCCCGTGGGGGGATAACACAAATGCATATTCTCCTCGTTCCCGCCACATTCTGCTTCTTCTTAAAGCACGCTGCTGAAGATAAACACATTTGTTCCCACGAAGCTGGTCCACCATATCTTGCCTTCTTGCGGAAAGACGGAAATCGGCAGACTGCCAGGCGAAGTCGACATACACCTTCCGAATGCGTTGCTGCAGCTTGGGGAGATTTCTTCGGATTGACTTGAGCACGATTTCTTGCTGTTTCGACGAGGAGATATTTTCTCCCCAAAGATGGCGTTCGCACAGTGTGTGGAAATCGATGCCGATAGGCAAAGGTGACAGGCGGCCAGCAGATTCCGGGCTGTCGCAATTCTGCGCAAACCAATGCGCGACCTTGGGACTCCTCAAGATCATCTGAGTCTCAAGCACCGCACCCGAAGGCACACTCGTATCAGAATCCCCTGTTGCCAGGATGAACTTCGCCTTTATGGAAGGAAGAACTTGCTTGATGAAAGACTTCAGCCAGGATAGCTTAACCCATACCAGTTCGCCATCTCGAATATCTCGGTAAACCGTGGGATCTGCAATCAAGTCGCCTAGCAAATGCGGAGGCGCTATGTGTCCCTCGACATCTGACACGCTCTTATAATCCTGGCCCGGGGGAAACTCGTCAGGAATTCTCCAATCGCACCTGAAGGCAATGCCTTTGTTCCATACAAGCTCGGCGAGCGGCAGGGGATCACGACGCGTGTTTAGGACCGTGTCCGTAACAAGCAAATGCCGCCTGAGCAGTTCGATCAAGCTGGTAACGTCGTTCCTAACGCGCTCTTCCGGTACGTTGAATTGGGCCGTAAGCTGACCGATGATTTCCTGCGCTGGCAACCCCTCTGTCAACTTGGCCCAAATATTCGCCGCCACGAGACTCAATTCAAATAAGGAACGTCCTCCAACCTCCAACACGGCCTTGCCGTCTGGAGAACGCACCGCCAAAGCTGTCCTGGATACTTGCATTCTTTCCTTCCTGTTTGCACTCTCTCCATCGCCGCGTGACCGGAGGGAGCGCTGAAATTACAAAAAGAGGCAACGATCCTCATGCACCTGGGCTGGCGCCAGCAACGCATTGACTCGCATACTTTCGCATTATTGCGGCTTTCCATGCAGGGTCCCTGTCATACTGGTGGACGATGCAAAACGGTGATTTATTTTCCGCCGGATACACTAGGCCATCCGATCCCAAAATGGGTTCAGGCTCCTTCAGCAGAGGACGGAAAGTCTCCATTTCGGGAGGATTGGCAACAATTGCTCCTTGGCACGCCCATCCGTCCGCCATAGAGCTAAATCGCGTGATTTCCTTCCACGGAGAAAGATTAATTAGCAGGTTCAGGGCAAACTGGTCCGGATTGCAGTAGGCATTCTGATGGCATAGGAGATAGATGTTTAGAGACAGGTCCCGGATGGCGCTGGCCTCTCCCGCAAAACTACCGGCATTGTAGACCAGCTTTTCTTTCATCCAGGCACATACTTCCGGCCCAAAAGTTGCCAACATGCCTTCGTCATTAAACGCCTGATCCTTGTGAGCGATGCATTCCGAGCCCACGTTCAAACGAAAAGGCGGCAGATATTTCTCCAGCCATGCGGAGGGATTCGTTTGGAAAATCAAGTCTCTGGTGTCCGTCGCAATGACGTACCGGGCCTCGATTTCGTGGAGAATCTCCCATAGATAAAAGAAGCGATCAACATGGATCACCCTGCGTTGCCTGGTGACATGTTTGATGAAGAAATCTCGAGCTACCAGCCTCTCGATCGCATCGGGGGTCACGTTGTACGCAATTGCAGCCTTCTGTCCTGTGTATCCGGATTCTTCCAGAGACACAACCCATGGTTCAATTTCCTCCCATGGCTCAGACTTGCTTCAACTCTTCTTTGTAGACGGTGGGGACTGGCTTCCCGGCTCTGCGATAGTAGTCCTCGTTAAATTGCAGACTGTCGCTTTCCTCATCCCACCGGTAACTGCAAGTGCCGTAGTGAAGATGTTGAAATCTTATCTTCCTCTTCAGGTATTCGGGGCTTCCAACCCACGACAGATGTTTAGGAAAGGCAACGCTCCTGGGGATCGCCGTGTTAGGCAAGGTTTCCTGTTTCTGGCCCCCCTCGTAAGTCACGCTGTTGTCGTAATGGAAGCGCTGAACCGCCGCGGGTACCCGCGCCCGCCAGATTCTCGGGACTATGAATTCTTCAATGTAGCTGTCCATCGCAAAAGCGTAGTTCTTGAAATTTACCTTGAACCACACCGCTTCCTTATGGCGTTCAATGAAGTTCACGATGCGTTGAATCTCATCAATCGAATATATTTCGTCTTGTAAATCCAGAAGCCACAGCAGATCAATCTGGCGCTGAAGCAAGGAGGGGAGCGTACATGTCCTCAGGTCCCATTCGTATTTTGGAACCGGGGAAACAAACAAAGTGTCGATCCTCTTTTGAAAGAGGAGTTCACGTAAGGAGGCGAGACTTCCATCAGGCCGGTCGGGATTGATCTGAGAAAGTGAGTAGACCTCAGGGAACACGCCGTACGCCAAACTGATTAGTATTTCTTGCTTGCTTGTGGCTCTGAGATCAAGCCATGGCTGTAACACCTCGGACAGGTGCTCTGCGCATTGATAACCTATTCCGCTGATCCCTATCTTCACGCCTATGACTCTTCCCGGCCGATTCGAGGCTGATGCGCAGAAAACAAGACGCAAAATGAGGGCAACCTAACAATAAAAATTTCCAAAGCCCCCCGTCAATCCAGTTTCAATTGATGTTCAACTAGTGTTTGTTTTTTCTTCTTTTCCGGCTTGATTGGATTGTGCGAGCTTGAAAAAATCGGATTGAGCCTAAAAGGTCCTCCGAGTTTTGCGGAGATCCTGGCGGACGGAGTTTTTTTGGAATGAGGTGTACACATGCAGACAGCAGAAGTAGCGCGCTTAACAACCAAGCCAGACGGCAAAGCAGTCCTGGAGGTTGCAGGTCAGCCTGTCTTCGAACTCAATCGGGTTGGCGCAAGTATCTGGACGAAGCTCTCATCCGGTCTTTCCGTTGAAGAGATCAATCGCCAGATTGCTGAGGAATTCGGAGCCCCCAAGGAAAGAGTTGAGTCCGACGTAGCAAAGTTTGTGGAAGTGTTGAGGGATCGCTTGCTCCTTTACGACGAGAACTAG
>QHYL01000062.1 GCA_003224105.1 Acidobacteriota bacterium
ATTCCACCTTGTCTTGCTGCGGATCGCGGTCCATAGCCGCCCACCCGGTGCGGCGCACGCCAATTGTTTCCGCGTTACGGCCGTCCATGCGAGTCAACCTCCTGGGATCCACGTCCTCAATGGATAAGATGCACAATAGAATAACACGGGTACAGGTTTTTGTAACTCCTTCAATATAAATGACTTATGCTGACTCCGGGGATAGGGCTTGCGGCCCTGCGCTGTTCTGCGCTTTTTAACGTCGACTCAGCCCGTCCCGCCAAATTTAGTGCGCAATCCTGGGATTCTTTGCATCGAGGCTTTTAAGAAAGTTCCCGACTTCCTGTGCTTAGCACTTAAAACTTACGACTCACCACGAATCGCGCAGGGAACTTGTTCCGCCCCGCGGTGTCCAAACTGGGGAGGACGCGCGCAACCTCACATCCCTGCGAGCGCGGCGCCGGTCTCCTGGAGGATTAGAGCAACCCCTAGGAGGTCGGCGTCGCAAGATTTTGCGGTTCCATCGGTTGTCTCGAACGGACTTGCAAATCCTCGCACAAAAATTGTGGAGGTGCGCGATGCCGCACGATTCTCAAGAAGTTTCTGAAAATATTCCAAAGGAAGCCCTCGGCTCTCTGGGAGGCTGCCTCGTCGAAGGCGACCCCGAACAGCGCCGCCGCGAAAGCCGCGTTCGCCGTCGCTCGCTCATGATCTCAATTTTGACCCAGGCCGCCGTCGTCTCCTTGCTGATTCTCCTCCCGCTTTTCGGCAGGACCGAGCATCTCGCACTCGGCATCACCACGCCGGTGTCGCCTTACTCCCCTTACAAGGGCACTTCGCCCGACCCGGGCGCACACCCTCGCGGAGACATCCATAGGGCTTGCCATATCTGTGCGCCGACAAACATTTCACCGATCATTGTGACGCGCGACCCTCATCCATCGAGCGATGTTGACGGCGTGCCAGACGGCCTGGTCCCGGGTATTCCCGGCGGCTCCGGAGGAGGATTGATTCCCATTCCCGGCGGACGAACCAATGTGCCGCCGCCACCGCCTGATCGCCAGGTCACTCGCCCATCAGTCTTGCGTATGACGCACCTCGACCCTGCGATGCTCATTTACCGCGTCGAGCCCATTTACCCCGCTTTGGCTAAGCAGATTCACAAGGAAGGCCGCGTGGAACTGCGAGCAATTATCGCAACCGACGGAACGATTCAATCCCTGGAAATCGTCGGAGGCGATCCGATGTTCTATCTGTCGGCAAGAGAAGCCGTGTGCCAGTGGCGCTATAGGCCGACCATTCTCAACGGTCAGCCCATGGAAATCGACACCCACATCACAGTCATTTACACAATGCCGCACTAATGTCACTGGACGCGGAATTATTTTGCGCCGTTGGCTTGGCCCAAAAAATGGTTTCACTAAGAACTAACAACTTACAGCGAAGAACTAAACAAGGTGCAGGGGCCGCTTCTGCCTGACCACGCGGCCCCTTCTGCCTGCACCTCGCAACCGATTTTTGCTCGTGTCCTGAGTCAGCGAACTAATAACCCAGGACACTGCTCCCGTTAGAACCGGACGACGAATCCGGTCGAGACCCGGAAGTTGTTCTGGTTCCGCGTGCCCAACGTTCCCTCGCGGAACCGCGTCAGCAAATATTCCGTTTGAAACGGGCGAATGGAGAAGTGGTCGTACAGCTTGTAATCCACTCCGCCGCCCGCCGTCATCGCAAACGCATTCTGCGTGCCGGTGGTGTTGAAGGCCGCGGCATTGGCGTGCGCCGCCCCAAACAGCACCTGCCCGAATGGCGTGATTCTCCGGTAGTGCCGGTAAGAAACACGCGGCCCGAAGAGGTAGGTCGAAAATGTGCCGCTGGCGCCCGAACTCAAAATGTTTCCGTTCGTATAGCCGCCGAAGTCGGCAACGCCGCCGAGCCAGTTCGTGATGTTGTAAGACACGTTGGCGATTCCACCGTGCAGATGGAAGCTATCCACTCCGGTTACTCCCGGATTCGCCTGCACGTAAGAATATCCCGCAAAAACATCCACCTTCGGCGCCGTCTCCTGCGCGTAAGCCGAAACGGCGGAAAGCGAAAGTACAGCGAGTAAAGACACCCATAACTTCGATTTCATAAATCCTCCAAATGGATTTAATTTTCTGCGCAGGCTCGCGGCATCAAACCGCGGCCGCGCCTTTCGCGGGCTGCCTCAGGCAGGGAGGCTACGCCCCGCATTCCTCGATTTGTTTTGTCCATAAAGATGCGTGGAATCGCCGCTTCGTTGTAAGTTTTCTTCGAGATTTTTCTCGCTAAACTCGTGTGACAACAATTGTCAGCAAACTACAAGAAATGGAAGGTTTAAGTTGGCGCGCTAGCAGCTTGTCGAAGAATATTCTCGATGTCATCCCGAGCAAAGTGAGGGATCTGCTTTTCCAGTGCTAAAGCCTTACAGGAGTGGCTCGCCGGAATCTCGTGCAATCGCTTCGCGCGTCGCATCACGCAGACGAATCAATTCCTGCCACTCCGAAGACTCAGCCGCGCCGCCATCACCGCTTACCGCCCTCGGATAAATCGGCGGATGGACGGTAATTGTCACGCTCCTCGGTCGCGGCAAATATGTGCCGTCTGGCAATACCTTGCGCGTGCCTGCCAGCGAAATGGGGAGGATGGGCGTCCCGGTGGCGACCGATGCTTTGAAAGCGCCGAGCTGGAACGGCCGCACCCCTTCCTCTGGCGTAAACGTGCCTTCCGGAAAAATAAAAATGGACTCGCCCTTCCGCAGAAGTTCTTCCACTTCACGAACCTGCTGCAGCCGCGACTCTGGATCCAGGCGATTGAACTTCAAATGCCCCATGCCATCCAGAAACGCCCCAATAAACGGCATCCCGCGCACTTCCATTTTCGACACGAACCGGTACGGCACGCCCAGCCCCAGCATCAACGGCAGCACGTCGAAATAGCTGGTGTGGTTCGACGTAAAGATTTTCGCGCCCGGAGCATCCGCATATTCCTTCCCCGTGACGCGCACCCTGCATCCGAGCAGCGCAAACAGAATCTTCAGCGCCGAAGACGTGTACCGCCCTGCTGCGCGGTGGTCCTTGATCAAATGCAGGAACGCCCACGTCGGAACAATCCACAGCGCAAACACCACGAAGAAATAAATCCCGTACAGTATTTCCAAGCCGCGTCTTAACCCAGCAAGCACCGCGTGGCTGAAGTTGTGCACTCCGCTCGTCGTCCCCAGCCGCACAATCTGCACCCACGCCGGCGCTCGCCCTGCCGCTAGCGTCCCCGCGAGGTAAAGCTGCTTCGTTTCTTCCCGCCGCAGCTTGCCGCTCGATGTTTTCGGGATGCTTCCCGGTGGAATCAACTCCACGCGATCCGGCGGCAGCCCCAGCCCTTGTGACACTTGTTCCGTGACCTTCGCCGCAATCGTCGCGCGCCGCGCCGCATCGCGCTCTCGTGTTTCTGCCACCACTACCAGTTTTTCCGTGCCGCTCGCCTCGTCATTCAATCCAAACGCGACCACGCACCCCTTGCGAATTCCCTCGGCCCGCGTTGTCAGCTCCTCCACTTCGTGCGGATACAAATTCCGTCCGCCCTTGATGATGATGTCCTTCACACGCCCCGTGACGTAAATCTCCTCTTCCGCACGGTACGCCCGGTCGCCTGAGTTCACCCAGGGAAGTCCGCCATCGCTGGCCACGGGCCCCTCTGGCAAGAGCGCTTCCGTCGCCTTCGCGTTGCGATAGTAGCCGCTTGTCGCCGAAGGTCCGCGGAACCACAAAAATCCTTCCGTGCGATCCGGCACCGCATTCCCTTTTTCATCCACAATCCGCACTTCATGCCCCGGCAGCGATTTCCCCGAAGACACAAACGAAATTGCCGTCTCATCTTCCCCCGCCGCGGGCGCAGCGCGCCCCTTGCCTGTAAATGTCTCGCGCTCCACGCGATCAATTCGCGGACCGCGATTCAGCGGCGGCACTGTGACTGCCAGGGTGGCCTCCGCCAGCCCGTAAACCGGCAGTTGCGCTTCGCGACGAAACCCGTATTTTGCGAAGCGCTCTCCGAAGCGCTCCAAGGTTTCCGGATTCACCGGCTCTGCGCCATTCAGCGCCGCGCGCCACGAACTGAGGTCCACTCCTTGAATGTCCTTGTCCGCAATCTTCCGCACGCAAAGCTCGTACGCAAAATTCGGCGCCGCCGTAATCGTTCCCCGATGCTTGTGAAACGCTTGCAACCATTTCTCTGGACGCGTCAAAAAAGCCAACGGCGACATCACCACGACGGGAAGCCCGAAGTGCAAAGGCGTGAGCCACGCGCCAATCAATCCCATATCGTGATATAGCGGCAGCCACGTTACGACCACGTCGCCCGGCCCGGCCTGCATCGCTTGTCCAATGGCGCGAATATTGGCCAGCATATTCGCGTGCGTGAGCATTACGCCCTTGGGATCGCCCGTCGAACCCGAGGTGTATTGCAGCATCGCCAGATCGCTGCCTTTGCGCATGCGGCTGCCGCTGATGTGCGGGGACCGCGCTCCCGGCGCTGGCGGAGGCGCTTTATCAGCCGCTTCGATCACCTTCTCTGCATCCGCAACTTCCTTGAGGGAACGTACTCGCGGCCGTAACAGCTTCGCCACCGCTTCCCCTTGGCGAAACGTCAGCAACATGCACGCTTCCGCGTTGTCCAGGATCGCCGATTGCCGCGCCGCATATTCCTCGATGCGGTCTGCGCGAAACGGTGGATAAATCGGCACGGGCACTGCGCCGGCGAGCAGGATTCCGGCGTACGAAATGAAAAACGCTCGCGACGTCGGCAACATCAGCGCCACACGCCCGCCTGCGGTCACGCCGCGCCGCGCCAGTTCTTCCGCCAGCCGCTGCGCCGCCGCATGCAACTCGCCGAACGTCAGTGTGAAGGTGGATTCTCCTTCAGAACCATTTTCTGTAATCAGAAGATGGGCTTGCTCCGCGTTGTGCTTGGCGCGGTAGCGAAGCACGTCAATCAGCGTCTCCGCGGCAAATACTCCCTCGCCCACAGCTTCGCGATGCAGCTTTTGCGTCGTCGCCGCGGCCCGCAACGCGGACTCCGGCTCCTCGGCCGCCTCGGTCGCTCCGGGAGTCGCCAGAATCGCACGCGCCAGGTCTTCTGGCGTGTTGGCCTCGGACGCCACGCGGTCCGGCAAGCGCATCCCAAAGGCCGCTTCCAGCCGCGTCAGCAGTTCAACGCGTTCCAGGCTGCCGAGCCCCAGGTCGCGGTCCAGTTGCGAAGAAAGGTTCAGCATCGGCAGCGCGCCTTGGCTGCCAAGTTCACTCAGAAGTGTGCGGAGAACCTCCAGCACGCGCTCGCATGCGGTGGTAGTGTCGAGTTGTGTCGCTGGAGTGGCCACGGTTCGCACTGGGAAACCTTGGTTGCACTTGGCCAGAGGCTAACACGCCAACGCGGCGAATGCCAAGCCGGAAAGCCCGGCTTCAACGCAAAAAGCAAATCGGAAGGTCCGTAGCACAGGCTTTAGCCTGTGCAGCTCTTGCTATGCAGTTTGCCCTTGCGCGAGGCTACGCGCTTTTCTTCGCCGCCTGCGGTGGCGCAAAGCCCTTGGGCAGAAGCGCGGTCGACAAATCCACCCCGGACAAATCCGCACCGGTCAAATCCGTTTCTCTCAAAATGGCCACGCCCATGTCCGCGCCCGAAAATCGAGCGCCGGTCACAGTGGCTCCTCTGAGATTTACGTTGCGTAAACGCGCGCCTTCGAAACAGGCGTTCGAAAGGTTACATCGAAAAAATTCCACGCCGCTCGCCTGCGCTTCCGTCAGGTCCGCTCCCGGGAGAATCGCTTCCGTCATGTCTGTGTTTCGTAAATCGGCGTTCTTCAAACAGGCCCCGGAAAGATCCGCGCCGGGAAGCCGGGCGGTTCGCAGATTACTTCCTTCGAAACTCGCGTTGCGGAGAATCGCGCCGGAAAAATTTAGACCGGACAAATCGGCATGCGAAAGATCCGCGCCGGTCAGGTCCGCGCGCGCGCCGCCGTTTTTTCCGCGGAAAAACAATTCGTGCGCTTCCAGAATCTCCCGCAATTGTTTTCCGTTGTACTTGATGCTTTTCAGTTTTCTCAGTCCCATAGCCAGTCCAGTTTCAAATGAAGTTGGATTTGTATGCTTCAATTTTACCGGAACCGGCAGGGCCAGTGAAAGCTCCCAGCCTCAATTCTTGGGCGGGATCGCGGCCGCGGCCACTGGCGCCACAGCCTGCGCTCGCAGCGAATTGACTACGGCTTGCGTCACGTCTTTTCCGCCGCGGGAATTGTTGTACACCGCCTGGATGGTGTAAATCGGTCCCCAGGGAATGCCCCACCAGCCCGCCACCAGCGAGAGCAGCGTGAACGGCAAGCCTTTGGTCACCGCCCTTTCGCCTTGTCGCAAGAAGCAAATGTCGGAGGGCCTGCGGAACGTGAGCACGATGATCGAAATGCAGTACTGGAAGAGAACGAACTTTCCTCCGCGCTGGATTTCGAAGTCCAGCTCCCCGTTCTTCATTCCCTCGATGCCGCGAATCTTGCTCGCCATGGCCGGCCTTTCTACGGAAGCTTGGGCTGAGAAAGCCCGGGCTGCATTCCTTGCTGCAGTTGCGCGAGTTCTCGCGCGGCCGCATAACCCTGCCACATCATGTAGAGCGCGTACGCGTGCACCCCCGCATCGAGCCACATGCTGAAGTACAGAAGCAGCACTCCATCCAGCGCGTAAGCGATCATTCCCGCCAGGAATGCTCCTTGCGACCCGGCTTTCGCCCATTTCCAGCAAAGGATCAGCATCAACAGGAAAACGCCGTCGACGGCAATGGTGATGAACATTCCATTCTAGCCGGCGCCCTTGCCTACGGCATCCACCACTTGAGTAATGCCCAGGCCAAAAATGAAGCGGATCTTGGCATCCACGATCTGCAGCACCGAATTGATGCCCGACAAGATCGCGATCGTCAGGAACCATCCGGCTCCGCGCCGCATGCGCAAAATAATAGGAACGCGCGGGTCCTGCGCCGCTGGCTGTGCCGATGCACCTGGAAGAGCGCCACTGGGACTAAGTGACATACCTGTTCTCCTTCGAGGGAAGTGGACGTTCGCTAGGAGTCATCTTCCCATGCAAATTAACGCACGCGTGCATCCAAGAACTCGTGCTGTGCCCAACCAGCAAGTGGCCATCTGAAGAGAATCGGCGCGGCTTGCCCGCAACCGGCGAGCAGAATACGCAAGCCAAGCCTAATTCCCCGTGAAAAACTCGCGAAAGGCTCGTAAACTTTGAGTAGGGATGTCTAGGCGCGGTACAACGAGGACAAGTCAAGCAAGCATTCCGTCGCGGATGCTGAGTGGCGCGCTTTTTCTATTCTTGTTCGCGGTTGGCAATTCTGCACGAGCGCAGGATCGCGAAGACGAAATTGTCGCGAACCTTGCGGGCGGTCGCGTCATCGTGCACGTCGCGAAGGACGAGATCATTTTTGCCGCCATCGATCAGCCCGTCGAGCCCAACTCCATTCCTCCCCGCGTGGCAGGCGTCGACCCCACGCACATTGCGGTGCTGTTTGGAGCTTCCGAATGGCGCATCCCGGCCGACCCCAAGCCCATCCGCCTCGACCGCAATTTTCAGCGGCTTGGCGGAAGAGAAGCTCGCGACGATCCTGCCCCCGGAGAAGCCGAGCCCGACCTCGAACTCATCGGCACCGCCTTCCTCGAGAAGCTGCGTCCCTTAGTGGGCCAGTTGCATCACAAAGTGGATTTCTCTTCCGACCTGCCCGTCTTCGCAATGGTGATCATTGGCTATGCGCCGGGCGACTATGGGCCCGAAGTTTGGGTCGTGGAATACCACATGGAGCAGCAAGAGGTCGCCACGCGCGGCGAGGAGTACTGGCAGACCCGCCTTTTGCGTCCGCACTTTACGCAGCTCTACCCGCCGGAAAAGCATGCTCCGCGCACGTTGGTCGAGAGCCGTTTTCCCGCCGGCATGAAAGGGCCCACGCTGGAAGAAATGATCAAGAGCAATGACCCGCGCATTTCTTCGGTGCTGCAGAATGGACGCTACGAAAAAGTACTGGAAAATCTGCGCGCCGGCAGCGCCCAGAAAGCAGCGCCGGTGGATTCGGTAGAATTCATGCGCGCCGCGGTGCCCGTGCTCGCCGGCAATTCTTCGTATGTCATCGGAACCATGGAAGAACAGCGCGGCTTGAACTGGGTCGTCCCGCCCTCCGAGCCCGTCGAGAAAGCCCAGGAAGACAAGAACCGCCCCCCCGACGCCCCCACCCTCCGCCGCCCCATCAAACCTTGACGCTTACGTCCACAAACTTACAAAAACAGATTCTTGCGGCCATACATGAGTTACTGAAATGATCAGAGACACAGGCGAACCCAAGTTAGTTAGCATATTTAGTCGACTCTTAATGCGTCCGTCGGATTTATACCCGAAGCGCGACGCGCGGGAATGAGCGCTGCGCCTAGTGCAGTCGAGCACAGAACCAACGTCGCCGCGAGGATCGTTACCGGATCTGTCGGCTTGACGTCGTATAGCTGCGATTCAACAAGACGGCCCAACACCCACATGCAAGGTAGCGCTATCGCTGTTCCGCAGGCGATCATCACCAGCGCATCCCGGAGCACCAGCCAGATGGCAGAAAGACGTGTCGCCCCCAGCGCCAATCGAATACCGATCTCGCGTGTGCGCTGGGTCACGACGAAAGACATCACACCGTACAGGCCAACCAACGAGAGCAGCAGCGCCAGTGTGCCGAAGCTGCTGGAAAGCGCCGCCAGCATATGCTCCGTGTTCAAGGACCGGTCGATTTGCTCATCCAGCGTCCGGAAATAGGTGATTGGCAATGCCGGATCCGCCTTGTGAAGGATCGCCCGGATGGATCGAAAAGCTAACTCGGGAGTTCCGCGAAACCTCACGTAGAAATTTGAGCCAGAGAACTCGGTGCCGATTGGATAGTAGGCTTGCTCCCACTGCTCGCGAACACTACGGTAGCTGATGTTTTCGACGACACCGATGATCTCAGTGTCCGGTCGGGTGCCAGGGCCGGATCCCATGGCGACCAGCACGCCGAGCGGATTGCGTCCTCCGAAGTATCGTTTTACGAGGGCTTCGTTGACGATAACCACGCGCCGCCCGCTCTGACTGACGGGCAGGGATTGGCCCACAGCGATGGCATTCAGTGCATCGTGTTCGTTGAAGTCCCGTCCGGCGACAATCCTGGCTCCGAGGGTCGCGAAGAACCCAGGC
>QHYL01000706.1 GCA_003224105.1 Acidobacteriota bacterium
AGCCCGATTTCGCCGGGAGCGCCATACGCGAAGCGATATTTGCGAGCTGTTTCACTGCGTTCGTGAGGGATTTGAACGAGAGGCCAACGCGCGTGGATGCGCGCGTAAACCTCTGCGGCAGGGACCACGAGTTCGCGGGACCAGTGTCGGTCGGCGTCCAGCGGCATGAATTCAATGAAACGCATGATAACGGCGCGACCGCGGGCAAATTGGGCGAAGGCCTCGACTTCATCGTCGTTGAGGCTGCGCACGAGCACGGCGTTCACTTTGGCGGGGGCGAGGCGCGAATTTTGCACGGCGTCGATGCCATCCATGACTTTGGAGAAAGACTGCGTGCGCGTGATGCGCTCGAACTTGGCGGGATCGAGCGAGTCGAGACTGATGTTGATGCGGCGAAGGCCTGCGGCAAGCAGGCGGTCGCAGCGCTCGGCAAGGAGGTGACCGTTCGTGGTCATGGAGAGGTCAGGGAAACCCCGCGCGTGGAGGCGGGAAATGTAGTTTTCCACGCCCTCGCGGACGAGAGGTTCGCCGCCGGTAACGCGGATTTTGCGGATGCCAAGGTCGAGGAAGATTCCGGCCAAACGGTCGAGCTCGGGCCAGGAGAGAATTTCGTCGTGATCGCGATAGTTTTCCGGGTCGGCGGAACGGCAGTAGACGCAACGGAAATTGCAGCGGTCAGTGACCGAAACTCGGAGGTCGGTGATCTGGCGGCCGAAACTGTCGTGAAGGGTCATCTTGGCTTGCCTAAGTTGGATGCCTCTACTGAAAAAACTGACTCAAAGGGCCTAAAACAAAACCGCCCGAATCCAGCGTTGGAATCGAGCGCAAGCCGGAAATCCACAGATTTCCGGAGAAATCGCTCCTTTCCAATCGCGGGAGGCGAGGGCGTTTCCACCCGAACCCTGAGTCCCAGAGTACTCGGGACGTCGCCTTTGCGGCCGTGGGTTGGTTCTCCTTTAGGTCGCGGAGGTCGGAGTTACAGCGACAGTGTACGCTCTCCGGGCCGCAGGTGCAATGCAACGACATGGTCCACACAGCCTGCGGGAGGCGTTAGAGATTGTGATAAAGTCTTGCGCACGCCATGCGGATCTTCGTCTTAGGGGCCGGTGCGACCGGCTCGCTTCTCGCACAATTGCTGGAGCGCCAAGGACATACGGTCTGGTGCGGGGACCGCGATCCGGAGCGGGCGCGGCGCTTCCTGGGGAAAAGAAGCACGATCCCGGTCACGGAAGTGAATGCGCGAAACCTCCGGGGCATCGTGAAAGTGGCGAAAGGCTGCCAGCTCCTCGTTAATGCTTCCGCGTCGGTCTTCAATGAGATTGTGTTGCGGGCGGCGCTGCGGCTGCGCGCGCATTACTTGGATCTAAGCTCCCACCTTACTCGTAATCCTTTCAAAGCCGAGCAGTTCCGCTACGCCAAGCGGTTCGCAGAAAAGAATCGCGCGGCGGTGATTAATGCCGGCGTAGCGCCGGGTTTGACCAACCTACTGGTGAAACGCGCAGCGGAAATGCTCGATGAAGTGGAGTCCGTGCACATCCGGCTCTATGAAAGCAGCGAGAGCGAGGACCCAATTTCGCAATGGTCGCCGGAAGTGTCGTTCGACGAAGCGGTTTCGCACCCGCGCATTTACCGGGGCGGAAAATTTCAATTAGGCAAACGGTTTTCGGATGTCGAGAAATTTCGGTTTCCCGATCCCATTGGCACGGTGCGAGTGGTGCTAGCAGCGCAGGACGAAGTGGCCACGCTGCCGCACTTCATTCGAATGCGCGACCTGGATGTGAAAATCGGCGGCAACGAAATTGACCGCCTGCGCCGCTGGCACAAGCAGGGGAAACTATCGAAATCTCGGGGAATGGCGCGGCACCGCTTCCCCCAAACTTTTTCGCCAAAGAGGATCGCGAAACTGATTCGGCAAGGGATTCTACAGAACGCGCGGTTCGCGGCGGCTATGCTGGTCAAAGGCGTGAAGAATGATAAGACTGCAGACGAGCATTTGTTGATACGAAGTGACTGCATGTTTCCTACGCTGTACCAGATTCGGCAGCAGGGGCGGCTCACTACGCCCGTGGCTTATGCCACGGCTCACGTTGCTGCACTATTCGTTAGGTTTTTTCCGCGAGAGTCGGCGGGAGTGTTTGCTCCAGAGATGCTGCCGGGCGAAACGAGACGCGCCATCCTCTCCGGGATTCGCAACAATAGCATTCGAATCATGCACAAAACTACTGTCTTGAAAAATCGCGGCGAAGAGGACGAGGAATTCTAGGCAGGCACCGGCGATTTTGCGTAGGGCGTCACGCAGGTGCAAGCGTGGAGGCTGAGGTTTATTCCGCTGAGCCGTCCAATCAGTATTTAGCAGCAGCGGTTGGGGCGGCGCCAGAAGCGGCGAAGGAAGCGTTTAGTCCGTTTGGCCGCTTTGCGCATCAATCGTCTCCAATGGCATCGCCGACAGCCGTACCGTGCCCTGCACCTGAAAAGTTTGGGGCCCAGCGCGTCGCGATGTAGGGCGATTCGTGGAGCACCGATTCGCGACGGCGGCTGAGAATCGAATACCACTGGAAAATGGCCTCGACCACCAGGACCAGAACCATGAGGGCAAAAATGGCAGTCACGGCGGCATCTAGACGCAGATTAAAGATCAGGCGCTGCGTGCCGGCTATGTTCGCAGCGGCAATCTTGCCCTCGGTGATCTGACGGGCCAGATCTTTTGCGTTTGCAAGAAAACCGAGTCGAGAACTAGGGTCAAAGATCTTCTGATAGCTCGCAGTCATGGTAACAATGACCAGCCATACCGTCGGCACCAACGTCACCCAAATCCAGCGCAGCTTTTTCATCTTGAGAAGAATTGTGGTGGCGACAACCAAGGCCACCGCCGCAAGCAATTGATTCCCGATGCCGAAGAGCGGCCAGAGGGAATTGATTCCCCCCAGGGGGTCAGTGACTCCCTGGTAGAGAAAGTAACCCCACATGGCGACAATCATCGCGCTGGACAAAAGAATTCCTGGCATCCAGCCTCGCCGTCCAAATGGGGCCCAAACACGCCCAACCAATTCCTGAACCATGAAACGTCCGACGCGCGTGCCGGCGTCCAGCACCGTGAGGATGAAGAGCGCTTCGAACATGATGGCAAAGTGATACCAGATGCTGAGGAGCCGGGGGCCGCCGATGGTATTGGAAAAGATTTGCGCCATGCCGACGGCGAGCGAGGGCGCGCCGCCCGCACGATTCCACAGCGTAATCTCGCCCACAGCGTGAGCAAGATTCGTCATGGTCTCCGGCTGCAACGGGTAGCCCCAACTGCTGATGGTGGCCGCGCCAGCGTCCGCCGTGGCGCCCACGATGCTCGGCGGACTGTTGATCGCGAAATAGACACCAGGAGTCATGGCGCAGGCCGCGACCATCGCCATGACGCCGACAAAAGATTCGAGCAACATGGCGCCGTAGCCGATGAAGCGGGCATGGCCTTCGCGCAAAATCATCTTCGGCGTGGTGCCTGAAGAGATCAGAGAATGAAAGCCGCTAACGGCGCCACAGGCAATAGTGATAAAGCAAAATGGGAAAATCTTGCCGGCGAA
>QHYL01000063.1 GCA_003224105.1 Acidobacteriota bacterium
TCCGTGCCCACGCCGGACAACGCCATTTATCACCTGGCGGGCGCCCTCGCGCGGTTGCAGTCTTTCTCCTTCCCTTTGCACCTCAACGAAATCACGCGCAACTATTTCGAGCGCATCGGCGCGTTGGCTTCGGGCCAAGCGTCCGCGGACATGAAAGCGGTTGCCAAGGAGCCGCCGGATCCCGCCGCTGTCCGCCGCCTCTCAGAAAATGCTTATTACAATTCTTTGCTGCACACCACGTGCGTCGCCACGATGCTTTCCGGCGGCCACGCCCCTAACGCGCTTCCACAAACAGCCCGCGCCAACGTCAATTGCCGCATTTTTCCCGGGGAAGATCCGCAAGAGGTTCTAAAGACCGTTCAGCGTGTTGCCAACGATCCGAAAGTGAAAATCAGCATCGTGGCACAAACCGATCCTGACGGAAGAGTTGTGCCCGTCGTTCCTATACCGCCTTCGCCCTTGCTTCCCGAAGTGACCAAAGCCATGGAAAAGTCTTTGAGCAGCATGTGGCCGGGCATACCCGTTGTGGCAACCATGTCCACCGGGGCCACGGACGGGAAGTACACGCGCATCGCCGGCATCCCCACCTACGGCATCTCCTGCATGTTCTTCGACAAGAATGACGACCGCTCCCACGGAAAAGACGAGCGCGTGGGCGTGCAGGACTTTTACGACGGCGTGGCTTTCAACTACAAGCTAATCCGCGAGCTTTCCTCGGCGGAGTAAGAGCCTTCGCTTTCTTGAAAAGCCCTCAAAATGAAAAGGCCCGGAACATTCCCATTCCGGGCCCCAAAGCTTCTTTGCGTGAGATTCTGTTTACGGCTTGCCGGGCTGCGCCTCGCTCGCCTTCGGATCAGGCTGCCCCGTTGTGCTCGCCGCAATGGGTTTCGCGGGTTCCGTGGTGAACCGCGTCAGATATGGCATGAATGGCGTAACTTCGAACGGCATCTTCTCGCGTTCGGCCACCGTCCCAATGGGCTTGCTCTTGATGAGATCCAGTTTGTCGTTCCACGGATCCAGCTTGACGCGACCGCCGATCGGAAGGGCCACAATCATCTGCTGGCTCTGTTTCTGGTCCGGAGCCGCGGTAGATTTCAGGTCCGCGATCACCGGCACGCGATTTCCGAGATGGCCGCTGATCAGGTTCGGAATCTGCTTTTGCCGCCCTTCCAGGGCCGTCAGGAACAACGCCGCATTGCCAAGCTGATCCTTGTACGGTGAGTTCTTCAAGATCTGAATCGCTTTGTCGCTCGCCGCTTTTTCTTCTTCCGGTGTGCGGGCGAATCCGAAGTGGCGGAACGTTTCCTTATCGTCCACCAGCAGGTTGTCGAAAAATCCGTAGGATGGATCCATGCGATGGCCGAGAACCACGTGTCCCAGCTCGTGAGCCAGCATGGTCCCCAAGCTGGCTTCATCGGGAAGCACGTCGATTAAGCCGCGGCTCAGCACGATAGTATGGCCAATTGTGAAGGACTCCAGAGTCGAAGTCGTCAAAACCCGGCAGCGTACTTCGGGATCGACGTCAATATTGTTGGTGACTTCAAGGTTGTTGACGACGGTATCCAGCACTTTGTCCACTTCGCCGTGCGGCGCGATCAATCCAATCCGCTCAAAGCGGTCAATCACGTTGTCTTCCGCCTGGCGGTCCCAGGAGCGCTGCGCCTGGATGGGAGTAAGGTCATTGGCGCTCTTTGTGTCGTCTTGTACCGGGGTTTCGACCAGGATCTTGCTCAACTCCTGTTCCTGGTTGGCGTGGCCGAGGTTGTAGCCCCAAAGCCGCGTTTGCGCCCGGAAATCCAGGTGCTTGGTGATGGCGTAGTGCACGTCGCTTTCCTGGCTGTAAACGAAAGAAGGCAGCCACACACCGGGCTGCACGTTGGTGCGCCAACTGTCAAAGTGGAAGTACCAGCTGGAATGCCCGCTGCCACCGTATCCGCCATTGAACCGAACGATGTTGTAGTCCTGATCTTCGACCCAGATGCGGCCCAGGAAGCGGCCCTTTCCGGACTTTTCCACCGGCGTAACGTCGAAAACCAGGCAGCGCACTTCACCAAGAAACTCGCGCCGCACGTAATCGAACTTATAGTGCTCCTTGTCGAAGCCGTTGGTATCAATGAAAATCATCTGCAGGAATCCGCCGGGCACAAATTCCGCCGAGAACGAGAAGAAGTTGCCGATGGCGCCGAAAATCTTCCGCCCTTTCGTGTTGGTGTCGGTCAGGGAGACCAGCGCCACGCCCTTCGAAAAGTCTGCGCGGCCTAGAAAATATTTGTCGCCCGCCGGCACAGTTCCGAGATCCCTGTCCGGTCTCTGGTTCTGGATGTAGGTCTCGACCAACGGCGAGTATTGCCGGATCTGCTGAATCGACCGGTTTTCATTGGTGATGACATGGTCGATCACGTCCGACATGGTCCGCGCCTGCTGGGCGGCCGCAGGCATCGCTGCGACGGTCATTCCCAACCCGCTGAGCACCACCCCGAAAACAACTGCTGCCACTCTACGCATTTTCTTTCTCCTCAGTAAGCCAGGCGGAATTCAATTCGCACGCGCGCTGGAAAATCCACCGGTTGGCCGTCGCGCTTTGCCGGCTTGAACTTGATTTGCTGCGCCGCATGCAAGGCGGCCTCATCGAGCCCGTGACCCAAACCGCTAATGACCCGGTTAACCTGAACGCTCCCGTTTGCCAGAAATACCATATCGATGACAACGTCACCTTCAATCTTCAAGCTGCGCCCTTCCGCCGTGTACTGCGGACGAGGTTTTTCCAGAATGTCCACCGGCGTCGTGGGGCTTTCGGTGCTCGCCGCTCTTTTCTTGGGCGCTTCCGTTGCTACGGTCTCGTCCGCGAAGCCGCCAGCTTGCACCGTGCCGGTCTTCTTGCTGGGCGGAGGAGTTGCGGTTCCATTGCCGAAGCCTGTGCTTGCAACCGTACCGCGAATTCCTTTAGCGCCTCCGGTGCCGTTACCGTAGCCATCTCCGCCCGGGAGCGCGGGGGAGCCGAGGCGATTGACATTGGTTGCGTGATTCGGGTCGCCCTTGCCAGGGATTCCGTTGGGATCGCCGAATCCACCTGTTTGCACTTTGTTGACAGGAGCCACTACCGTTGCGGGCGCGGCGCTGCCCGTGGACATGACGCCCACCTTTACGTCGTCCTTCGGACGCTTCGGCTCGCTCGTCTTTACTTCCATCTTCACTGGATCGAATTTAGGATTCAGCTCAACCGGCTTTACATCCACTTTTTTCATCTCGGGCTTTATGGCTTTCGCTGTCAGGAACACGTGCTCCTGCCTCGGATTCAACTTCGGCGGTTCCGGCTTCGGCACTAGCGGCTTCGGCTTTGGCAAGACCTTCTTGACTTCAGGGGCAGGCGGAGGAGGCGGAGCTACAGGAATCAAAGTCACAGGCTGCGCGATCTCCCCAGGTCTGAGGTTCAGAGCCGTCTTCATCTGTTCCGGAAAAATCATCGGGAGCAGCAGCAAAAATCCGATAACAGCAATTTGACCAAAGGCGCTAACTCCGATGCGGTCCCAGCGCCTTTTGGGTTCGGGGAGTAATGCCAGGCGCGCTGCCACGGGCCTCGTGCCGATGGCTTTTCTCCAGGCCTGCGGATCGCCTGCACGGCCACGGTTGGACTGGAAACCAACGCCCATGGTGGTTCTGCGTGGTGGATCTACAATCATCGTTGTCATCCGCGTGCCGCCTCGTGAAATTCCGTCCAGGGAACAGGGATTTCCAGGGGATACCTAGCGTCCCAAGTTCCGCTGGCAAATTAGGAAGTGCGCTTTTGGCAGTACCAGAGTACTTACGAGGCTGAGGGATGCCGAATAGAACTTTGGTACCAACGACGCGAAGTCGCTAATGCTCCTGTGAGCGCACCGCTGCACACCTTTTTTCTAACCCCGGCGAGGCGGTTTCAGTTGCGGGGCCGGAGACCGCAACACAACTCTTAGGATACTCCAATTTCTTCCCGGTGGTTTGTGTTTTGCTCACCAAATTCCCGTCCAGAGGGCTATCCTCTAGGATGCAAGGGATTTCCCGTGCGTTGGTTAATATACGGGGATTACCCTAGATTCTTGCCATGCCAAAAGAGACTGCAAAGCCAGGCGCCGAGTCTCCTCCCGGTCTTTCACGGCTTCTTGATGGTTCCGCTTTCCTCGTCGAAAAGCTGTATGCGCAGTCGCAGGCGGCCCGCTGGGGACTCACGTTGGAACGATTCGTTCTTTCTCTCGAACGCAGCGTTACCAAGCGCTTTGCTGCCGAGCCCGCTCCTCGGCAAAAGGTCGAGGGTTACCTTGGCTCGCTTCACTTGGAAGATCTGGCCTTGGCTTGCGCGTGCGCTGCAGGATGCGAATCCGCCTGGGAACATTTTTTCACCACTTATCGCCTGTATCTTTACTCCGCAGCCGCGGCCATCACCAAGCGTCCGCCCAGCGATCCTTACGCCCGCGAATTCGCCGACTCGTTGTACGCCACGCTCTACGGCCGGGAAACCACCATTGGCCGCGTATCTCTCTTTAACCATTTCCACGGCCGCAGCAAACTGTCCACCTGGCTGCGCGCCGTTCTTGCTCAACGCTATATTGATGTGCTGCGGCAGGAAAAACGGCTGGAAAGTCTGGAGGACGACGAGGGCTCCGAAAAAGTTCTACCGCAAAAACTCCGTTCGAATTGGCAGCCCACCGACCCGAACCGCTCGCGCTACCTCCGCCTGTTGGCCGATGCGCTTAAGCAAGCTATCTCCTCGCTAAGCCAGCTCGATCGCACGCGGCTCATTTCCTACTATCTGAAAGATCTTACGTTGGCTGAGATCGGCAAGACCATGAACGAACATGAAGCTACTGTGTCGCGCAAGCTCGAACGCGTTCGCCAGGAGCTAAGGGTAAAAGTCATCGCCGTTCTCAAGTCCGGCTGCGCTGCGAAGAACGGTGTGGACGCAAAGCCCGGCCTCGACGATGCCCAGATCCAGCTTTGCTTTGAATACGCCACGGAGGCCTGGCCATTCGACTTTTCCCAACTGCTGGAGGCGATTCCGCCCGCCCGCAGTGTGGCCAAATCGCTCCCACCGGGTGGTTGAGCGGAGCGCGTGCAAGAGAAGCCTGGAATGGCCGTTCTAACTAGGAGAGATGCAGGGATGGCTGCTGAAGAAGACAAAAGGTTTGACAAGGTTTTGGGCGGATTCCTGGTCAATGATTTGCGCATCCGCGCCGGGGCTCTCCATTGCCCGGAGTCCGATACGCTCGCAGCGTATCATGAGCGCTCGCTTCTTCCCGAAGAAATGAATTCGTGGAAGGAACACATCGTGGGCTGCGGACGCTGCCAGGCGATTCTTGCTGAGCTGGAAGCCACGGATTCAATTTCCCGCCAGGTTTCAGAAAAAGAAGAAGAAGTTGTGAGGGCAGCGGCAGCCACAGCCGCGACCGTGGGCGAAGCAAGTCCTCCGCGAAAGGAAGCTCCCGTAACGCTTCCGGCAAAGCCGCGCGTCACGCCGATTTCGCGTGGCGTGCGTTGGCCATGGCTGGCTCCTGCGGGGGCGCTTGCCGCCGGTTTGCTGGTCTGGATCGCATGGCACGAGAATCGGACGCCACAAGTAAGGACTCCCGCTGAAATCGCGACAGCCAGGATGGAACCGCCAGCGACGCCACCGCCGTCAGCTACCCGCGATGGTCGACAAGCTGCCTCCGCGGAGGAAGCGGCGCGCCTTTCCAAGAACCAGAGCGCAGTGGTCGGAGGGTCCGTTCCTACAAAGCCCGCGCCTGAAGCAAAGAGCCTGAAACAGTTTGAAAAAGCGGACTCGCGGGGTCGCGTCGCTCGCCCGGAGTCCCGAGCCGACAAAGAAACCGGCGCGCGCGCTGATACGGCGCTCGATTCCTTGTCCGCCACGAATCGGCAAAACCAGCCCGCTCAGGATGCCAAGGCCGGAGTCGCTGGAGCTTTGTCTCAAACCGTCGAAGTGCAAACGCCAGCCGGGAACGCCCAACCGCAAAATCAGCAAGCGCAACTGACTTTGCAGGCACAACAAAACCAGTTGAACGAACAGAAGACTTCCGGCCCAAATCCATCCCGCGTCGCGGAAGCAGCGAAGAAACGCAAATCGGAGTCGCCCGCGACTGGCTATCGCGTGGCCGCCGCTGCGCCACAGGCTGCGCCGCCTCCGGCAGCAGCCTTCAGTGATGGTGTTGCCTTGCGAATGGCAGGGGCCATCAGTCCGGCTGTAATCGCGGCGCCGGCCAGAAAATCCCTCTGGCGCGCGGGCCATGCCGGCATGATCGAGTTTTCTGCCGATGACGGCGCCTCCTGGCTGCGGCAGACCAGCAACGTGTTCGCCGATCTCACTGCTGGTTCGGCTCCTTCGGAAAAAGTTTGCTGGATTGTGGGCCGAGCTGGAACCATTCTGCTCACCACCGACGGCGGGGCGCACTGGGCCACAATCCATTCGCCCCTCGACGAGGATTTGGGCGGCATTCGCGCATCAGACGCCCTCCAGGCCACCATCTGGAATCTTGCCAACACAAAAGTCTTTGAGACTTCCGACGGCGGCCTTACGTGGAAGCCCGCCGCGTCACAATGACCATTACAGTTTGTACCGGTCTTCTCTGCGTTCTCTGCGCCCTCTGGTTAAAGAAAGCGGCGAGCTTCAACCCAGGTTTATGCGGAGCGAGGTCCCTGCAAGAAACTCCTCTCGTCCCGTTCTAATGGAGAAGGCAAATTCAAGATTGAGGAGAGAGTGAATGAAAATCCCCGGAACCCAGCCCATCGGCCGATGGCTCGCCGCTATCGCAGCGGCCGCCGCGCTTACGGCTACTGCAGTGATCGCCTATCCGGCGGCCCGCAACCACAGAGTTTCAGCGCCCCAGGAAAAGGAAGCCAGCCACGCTGCCGACCAGTCCACCAGCCTGAATGATCAAACCGACCTCAACGTCACCGTCTACAATTCCAACATCGCGCTGGTTCGCGACGTCCGCAATCTCAATCTTCCCAGCGGCACGTTTCGTCTAAAGTTCATGGACATCGCTGCCACCGTCAATCCCGCCACGGTACATTTTCGCTCGCTCACCGATCCGGACAAGCTTGGCGTCATCGAACAGAATTACGAATACGATCTCCTCGAGCCCGCGAAACTTCTCCACAAATACGTGGGCAAGGAAGTCACGCTGGTCCGCTCGTATCAAGACAGCGGCACCACCAAGCATGAAGAAATCAAAGCCACTTTGCTCTCCGACAACAACGGCCCGGTTTGGAGAATCGGCAACGACATCGTCACAGGCATGTTTGCCGAGAGCTACCGCTTCCCGGAAGTTCCCGCGAATCTTTACGACCGGCCCACGTTGCTCATGTCGCTCGAAAATTCCGGCCCGCGCAAGCAGCAGATCGAGGCTTCCTACCTCGCGAACAATCTTTCCTGGAACGCCGACTACGTGCTCACCGTGGCGCGCGACGATAAAAACGCCGACCTTGACGGCTGGGTCACGGTGGCCAACAACAGCGGCACCGCTTTCCACAACGCGCGTCTCCAACTCGTCGCCGGCGAACTGAACCGCCTTCCACAAGCAATTGGCGGCATCCGTACCGACGCAGCCCGCGAAATGGTGATGAACAAAGCAGCAGCTCCGCAATTCCAGCAGGAAGCGTTCAGCGAATACCATCTCTACACGCTCGGCCGCAAGACTTCCGTCGAAGACAAGGAAACCAAGCAGATCAGCTTGCTTCAGGGCTCTGGCGTTCCCGTCGAAAAAGTCTTCGTCGTTAACGGCCAGAGCTACTACTACCGCAATCAGCAAGCTCCCGGCGCCCCGCTGAAAGATCCTGTTCTTGTCTATTACAAATTCAAAAACGAAGAGAAAAACGGCCTCGGCATTCCCCTGCCCGCTGGGAACGTACGCGTCTACCAGAAAGACTCAAAAGGCGGCATCCTTTTCGCTGGCGAAGACCACATAGACCACACGCCCAAGGACGAACAGGTGAGCATTCACATCGGCAACGCCTTCGACGTGGTCGCCGAGCACAAGCAAACCGACTTCAATCACGTGGATACTCACACGTGGGAATTCGAATACGAAGTCACCCTGCGCAACCACAAGGACATTCCCATCG
>QHYL01000064.1 GCA_003224105.1 Acidobacteriota bacterium
AATGAAGGAGCGCACGCCGGCGGCATTGGAAGCGGTATTTCGAGAGCATGATTCCGAACTGGTGAAGACCTGAAAAGTAACTCGGGGTTTGCCCCTAAGCCCGCGCTGGAGCACAATAGAGATTCCTCCCCGGCCGATGCCTACCATCAGGAGCAACAACATGTCGGAAACCGCCACATTGGCGACGAAGCAGAATCCGCTGCAGTACGTCACCGAGCAGTTGAACGAGCTACGCACAAAGGGCGTGGCCCCGAAACTGCGCATCCTTGAAGGCGAGCAGAGGCCCGTTTGCGTTTTCGATGGGCGGGAAGTGATCAATCTCGCCTCCAACAACTATCTGGGGCTAACCACACACAAAGCCTTGCGCAAGGCAGCGTTGGACGCGGTAAAACGCTACGGCGCAGGAGCGGGAGCGGTTCGCACGATTGCCGGCACGATGAAACCACACATGGAACTGGAAGAGCAGATTGCGGCGTTCAAGAAAGTGCAAGCGTGCGTGGTGTTTCAATCCGGATTTACGGCGAATGCGGGAACCGTGTCCGCGGTGCTGGGCAAGGAAGACCTGATCGTCTCGGATGAATTGAACCATGCGTCGATTATTGATGGCGCGCGGCTTTCCAAAGCAACGATCAAAATTTTCAAACACAAAGACGTGCAAGATTGCGAACGCATCCTGCAGGAGCACGCGAATTTTGCGGGGAAGAAGCTGATTATCACCGACGGCGTTTTTTCCATGGATGGGGACATCGCACCGCTACCTCAATTGTGCGACCTGGCGGAAAAATACAATTGCATCATGATGGTGGATGACGCGCACGCTTCGGGCGTGCTGGGCGCCAACGGGCGCGGCACGGTGGACCATCACCAGTGCCACGGGCGCGTGCACATCCAGGTGGGAACTTTGAGCAAAGCGATTGGCGCGATGGGCGGATACGTTTGCGGCTCGCGCGACCTGATTGATTTTCTGTATTTGCGTGCGCGGCCTTTTTTATTTTCGACTTCGCACCCGCCCGCCACGGTGGGAGCGTGCCAGGCGGCGTTTACGCTGCTGGCTTCCCCGGAAGGCGAGAAGCTGGTGAAAAAACTTTGGGCCAACACGAAGTTCTTCAAGCGCGAATTGAAGAAGCGCGGATTTCAGTTCAAGGGCAGCGAGACGCCCATCATTCCCATACACGTGGGCGAGGCCGCGAAAGCGTTTGAATTTTCAAAGAGGCTTTTTGAGGCGGGAGTATTCGCACCCGCTGTCGGTTACCCGATCGTCGCGGAAGGCAAAGCGCGGCTGAGAGCCATTGTCAGCGCAGCGCACAAGCGGGATCAATTGCTAAAGGCCGCGGACACTCTGGCTGAGGTCGGGAAGTCCCTGAGTATTGTTTAAGAGCCGAAACCCGCCTTTGGGCGGGCCGAGTCTACCTTCTAAATGTAAATCCTGCACGATGCGAGTCATTTCTCACGGTCGCAGGAAACAGCGTGGTCTCTTAACTTATTGAAACAACATGCCTTAGACCGAGGAATGTCGTTTGCCTGTATCAGTGTGCTTTCTGGGTCCCCTTTTGTATCAGGGTGATGGGGTTCAATTCTCAGTTTTGAATGAGTAGCGTTGAGGAGGTCCAATGACCATGTATCGCGTGGGAATTTCGATTGTGGCAGGGGGACTTTTTGTGGTGGGCGCGGCAGGTCTGTTTGCATGGGCGCCCGATGCGCATGCACAGGCGGGAGCGCAAACTAGCGGACAAGCATCTGTCGAGGCGGGAAAAACGCAGGCTCGGGCTGGCGCTTCCAACTCAACTTCCGCAGGAGCCGCAGCGCAAAGCGGTCAGGCTAACGCCGCGCTGGCTAGCGGAACGACATTTAACGCGGAGTTGAGTTCTCCCGTGGACTCGAAGAAGTGCAAGCCGGGCGACGCGGTGAACGCGAAAACGACCGAAGCCGTCAAGGCGGAAGGCAAGACGGTCATTCCGAAGGGTTCGAAGCTGATTGGGCATGTGACGCAGGCTTCGGCGCGAGCGAAGGGAGAGGCGGAATCTTCGCTGGGGATCGTGTTTGACAAAGCGATCTTGAAGAACGGCGAAGAGATTCCGATGAGTGTGGGGATTCGGGCGCTGGCATCGGGGCAGAGCAGCGCTTCTGCGGCTGGCTCCGAGATGGATACGATGGGAGGGTTGAGCGGGTCCGCGGCCGGCTCGGGCATGGCGGGCGGACGCGGCGGGCTGGGCGGCGTGACTTCAGCGGCGGGCGGCGCTGTGGGCACAGTGACGAACACGGCGGCGAATGTCGGCGGTGCCGCTGGCGGAGCAGTGAATTCGACAGCGAACGCTGCTGGAAGCGTTGCGGGAACCTCGAAGGGAGCGGTGGGCGGCTTGAATGCGGCCGGGCAGCTTACTTCGAACAGCCAGGGCGTTTTCGGTTTGAACGGGCTAAACCTGAACGCTGCGGTATCGAGTGCGACACAAGGAACGGTGATCACCTCAACCGGGAAGAATGTACATCTCGACAGCGGCACACGGATGCTGCTGGTGACGCAAGCGCAAGCTGGCTCCGCCGGCGAGTCGAAGCACTCCAACGAGAGCAAGCCGAAGCCGAACCCGAAGTCGGAGCAGAAGCCTGAAAAACCGTAGCGACTGGTCGCTTTCTTAGAGGCCGCGCGAGGAAATCAACATCGCGCGGCCTTTCGTATTTTGTGCGACCTCTCGATGGCAGTCGCCACGGCAGCGGCCAGCCACTTGTCCTTTGCTATACTCGCGCGATGGCCTCTGAGTCGAAGAAACTGTTTCTTGTGGATGCGATGGCGCACGTCTATCGTGCATTCTTTGCGCCCATGCCGCAGCGGTTGACCGGGCCCAATGGCACGCCCACAAACGTTCCCTTCCTTTTTGGAAATATTCTCAAACGCCTGATCAAGGACCACGAGCCGAGATATATCGGCGTCGTTTTCGATCCGCCAGGGGCAACGTTTCGCGACAAGCTGTTTGAAAAATACAAAGCGCAGCGGCAGCCGATGCCCGATGACATGCGAGTGCAGATTCCGTTGGTGCGACGGCTTTGCGAAGCGATGCGTTTGCCCATCCTGGAGGAAAGAGGGTATGAGGCGGACGACGTTATCGGGACAATTGCCACGCAAGCCGCGAAGCAAGGTTTCGAAGTGCTCATCGTCAGCAACGACAAAGACATGATGCAACTGGTGGGCAAAAACGTCCGTACGCTGAAGACTGGTTCCGGCGGACTGAAGGGCGACATCCTGGTGGATGAAGCGAAAGTTCAGGAACTGCTTGGAGTACCCGCGGAAAAGGTCGTCGATTACATGGCGCTTCTGGGCGACACCGTGGACAACATTCCCGGAGCAAAAGGAATCGGGGAAAAAGGCGCAGCCGAGCTGATCACGAAATTCGGCTGTGTCGAAAAAGCGCTGGATCACGCGGCTGAGGTTTCGAACAAGCGGTATCGCGAGGCGCTGCAGCAGCAACGCGATCAAGTGCTGCTATCTAAGCAACTGGCCACGATTGCGACGGATGTGCCGATGAAGCTCGAGCTGCGCGCGCTCGAGCGGCGGGAGCCCGATGTGCCTGCGCTGGCCGCTCTTTATCGGGAGCTGGGCTTCAGCTCGCTGCTGAAAGAGCTTGGCAGCAGCACAGTCGCGGCATCCGCCCCGACGGCTTCTGGGACGGAAGAGAAAGCGGACTATGCACAGTTAGCCAATCCCGGAGAATTTCGCGAGTATCTGGCAAAGCTTCCAGCAAAGCAGCCGCTGGCGGTCTGGCTGAATCTCGATCCAGACCAACGGGAATCGGAAGGATTCGGAACGCGCATCGCGGCGATTGAAGTCTCCTCAAAGGCGGGGGAGGGTCGGTCAGTTTGGGCGGACGAAAAGGGCGAGGCGTTGAAAGCGCTCGCGCCGCTGCTCGAGGATGCGAAGCGGCCGAAGATCCTGCATGACCCAAAAGTTTTCCAGTTGCTGGCGGGGCGGACCGCCAACATCCAGCACGCGACGCAGCTCTATTCCTACCTGCTGCGCCCGACGACGGGGAATCACAATCTTGCAGACGTGGTGATGCGACAGTGCAACGCCATGCTCGGCAGCGGGCCCGGAGAGCATGCGGACTATCTTCAGCGGCTTGCTCCGGTGCTGCACGAACAAGTGAAAGAGCAAGAGCTCGAAAAGGTCTATGAAGAGATTGATCTGCCGCTCGCGCCGGTGCTTGCAGAGATGGAGCGAGCGGGGATTCACGTTGAGCCGAAGGAGCTCGACAAGATGTCGCAGGCGATGGACAAGGAAGTGCGGCGCCTGGAAAAAGAAATCTGGGAAATGTCGGGAGTCGAGTTCAACGTCAATTCGCCACCGCAGCTCGCGGAGATTCTTTTTGACAAATTGAATCTCCAGACAAACGCACGGAGAGGCAAAGCGAAAGCGCGATCGACCGCCGCGGAGGTCCTGGAGGTGCTGTCCGCGCAACACCCGCTGCCCGCAAAGGTCGTCGAATTTCGCGAAGTCTCCAAGCTCAAGTCCACTTACGTGGACGCGCTGCCCAAACTCATTCACCCTGAAACGGGGCGGCTGCACACCAGTTTTTCGCAGACCGGCACAGCCACGGGGAGGCTCAGCTCGAGCGATCCCAATCTGCAAAACATTCCGATTCGCACCGAACTGGGGCGGCAGATTCGCGCCGCATTTGTCGCGGAAGAGGGCAAGATCCTGCTTTCGGCGGATTATTCGCAAATCGAACTGCGAGTGATGGCGCATTTTTCGAAAGACCCCGTGCTGGTCGAAGCGTTTCGCAACGGCGAGGACATTCACGCGCGCACGGCGCAGGAAGTTTTTGGCGTCGGCCCCCTGGCGCAAACCGCAGAGCATCGCCGCGCGGCCAAGGCCATCAACTTCGGAATTATCTACGGGCTCTCGCCTTTTGGCCTCGCGCAACAACTAGGCATCGAGCAAAAAGAAGCGGCACAGTTCATTAATGCCTATTTTGCGCGGTATCGGGGAGTGAAAGAATACCTGGACAACGTTCTTGCCGAAACGCGCAAGACCGGCGTGGCCAAGACACTGTTCGGCAGAATCCGCCCCATTACCGAAATCACTTCGCCGCAGGTGCAATTGCGCAACTTTGCAGAACGCACCGCTCTCAATTCGCCACTCCAAGGCACCGCCGCCGACCTCATCAAGATGGCCATGATCAACATCGACCGCCGGTTGGCCGAGGAAAGGTTTGAAGCAAAAATGATTTTGCAGGTGCATGATGAACTCCTGTTCGAAGCTCCCAAGAAAGAATCTTCGAAACTGCAAAAACTGGTGAAAGAAGAGATGGAAGGCGTGTACGAACTGGCCGTCCCGATTGTGGTGGAAATTGGCGTTGGCCCGAACTGGAGAGACTTGGACTAACCTAAGACTTGTTGACCTGAGCTTCTCTTGCTTGTCCTCCGGCGCCGTTCCCTAAAATGGGGTCTTTTACGGATAGCGCACCGTCTCAGAAATGTGTCTAAATCTCCGTGGATATCTTTGTGCTTCCCGCCCACGCCTAAACGGGGAACGCCGCGCTTGGTTCCCCTGATGTCGGTAACTGGCTTTATTGGTTGAGAAAACTCCACGCCCAGTCCAGAGCGAGGTCCTTCATGCGCCGGATGTTGCTATTGATTGCTGTGCCCTGTCTTCCTCTGTACGTGATTGGTTGCGCCGCTACCACCTCGGTGACTCGGCCGATCACGGTGACCGTGTCACCTACTGTTGCGAGTGTTCCTGTAGGGCAGACACAGGCATTTATTGCCACCGTCACGGGAACGCCCAATACGGGCGTGACGTGGACGCTCACGCAGGGCGGCGCGGCCTGTTCGCCGGGATGTGGGACAATCGCGCCAACCAGCACCACGAGCGGCACCCCCACAACCTACACTGCGCCAGCGACCCCACCGGCGCAGGGCGGAACGATCAGACTCACCGCCACTTCAGCGGCGGACACGACGAAATCCGCTTCTGCAACCATCACCATCGCACAAAATGTCAGCATTTCAGTCTCGCCTTCGACGGCGAATGTCGGCGTGGGCGCGACTCAGGCGCTTACTGCAACGGTTACCGGAACGAACAATACGAACGTCACCTGGACGCTGACGCAGGGTGGTGCGTCGTGTACACCGGGATGCGGGACGATTGCACCGACGAGCACGGCCAGTGGCGCACCGGCAACGTACACGGCGCCAACAACGTTGCCGGCTAGCCCAACCGTGACCGTAACAGCCACGTCCGCAGCGGACAATACAAAGTCGGCGTCCGCGACCATCACGATTACGCAGACAGTGGCCGTCACCGTCTCGCCGACAACGGCGACCGTTATCGTGGGGCAGACTCAAGCGTTCACAGCCACCGTCACTGGTACAAACAACACAGGCGTCACATGGACTCTTTCGCAAGGCGGAGCGGCGTGTTCGCCGGGATGCGGAACAATCGCCCCAGCCAGCACAACGAGCGGCATTCCCACCACCTACACTGCGCCCGCGACCTTGCCAGCTATCCCGAATGTAACCGTCACGGCGGCATCCGTTGCAGATCCAACCAAGTCCGCTTCGGCCGCGGTCACAGTGACCACACAAACTACCGGCGTCGTCGCCGTCAGCCCCAGCACAGCCAACGTAGAAGTTTTCACCACCCAGCAGTTCTCAGCCACCATCAATGGCCAGCCGAGCACTGCTGTGACCTGGCAAGTGAACCAGACCACGGGGGGAAACACCATCACCGGGACGATTTCAACCAGCGGTCTTTACAGCGCGCCGCACTCCATCTCGAACAGCATCATTCAACCCAATGGCGCTCCCGTGACCGTGCAAGTGACCGCTGTTTCCACCGCGAATCCGGCGAATTCCGGGTCCGCGACAGTCACGATCACCGTACCCGGCAAGAGCCCCGAGGGTGCTCCGATAGAACTAGGCACTTCTGGCAGCAACGCGCTGGACTTCAATACCACGGGCAAAGGAACCACCTGCTGCGGCGGTACCCTGGGATCCCTGGTGGCTAGCGGAGCCACTCAATACATCCTCAGCGCCGATCACGTACTGGCTCGAAGCAGCGCCGGAGCGCCCGGCGAAGCCATCCTGCAACCCGGCACCATTGACACAAACTGCAGCACGCAAGGAACGGCGACTGTCGCCAACCTGACGCAAGGATCTTTTAGCCAGCAAAATCCCACATTCGCCACAGTGGACGCCGCGATCGCTCAAGTGGCTTCCGGCATGGTTGATTCCACCGGAAAAATCCTCATGCTGGGCAACGCTGTGGATTCTACCGGAGTTCCCGTTCCCGGA
>QHYL01000065.1 GCA_003224105.1 Acidobacteriota bacterium
CTTCTACTTGCTGGACGTGCGCGCTGAAATCGCGAATTTGATAGAGTGCATTCCACGCCGCCATCTGAAGGGTTACCTCGCCTTTGACATCGGGAATCGTCATCGTCACGTGGAACAAATGTTGTTCAGGGTGCTCGAGCGAGACGCTGTACTGAATCGTGGCCTTGGTGGTCGCGCTGAACGCGAAGAAACTCAAAAGGAGGGAGAGGAAAGGGCGTGCCAACCGTCTCGCAGAAGCGGGAAGGCTCACCGGGCTTTTGCCTCGCTGGGAACCGCGCCGGCCGAGCTCAGCTTCTTGAGGAGTTTTTCGCACAAACCGTCGAAGCTGCCGTTCGACATAATCAGCAGCAGGTCGCCAGGCTTGGCTTCGCTCGCAAGATGCTCCGCAATGGCATCGGAACTCGGAAAGACGTGCGCGTCTTTTCCCAGTTTGCGAACATCGGACGCTACTGTTTCGGGATCCATGCGGTTTTCGTCGCCCAACTGCTGAGCGCGGTAAACGCCGCCCAGGATGACGCGATCCCCCAAGGCCAGAGCTTTCGGCAACGCTTCCTGGAACACTTTGCGGCGCATGGAATTGGAACGCGGCTCCAGGATCGCCCACAGCCGCCTCCTTGGCCAGCGCGCCCGTGCCGCTTCAATCGTAGCCTTCACGGCCGTGGGATGGTGGGCAAAGTCATCCACCACCAGGATGCCCGCAACCTCGCCTTTCACGTCCATTCGGCGCTTCACACTGCGAAATGTCGCCAGCGCCTCAGCAATTTTCTGCGCGCTGATTCCGCGTCCGTGCGCAACGGCTATTGTCGCCATGGCGTTTAACGCATTGTGCTTGCCGGTTGCCGTCAGAGAAAACTCGCCAAATGCCGTTCCGCCGTGTTCAACGCCGAAACGCATCAATTCGCCTTCCACAGCAAATTGTTTCGCCACCCAATCATTTCCCGCGCTGAAACCATAAGTCTCCACAGGACAAAACGCCTTTTCCGCCGCACGGCGCAGCGACGGTCCCGACTCTTCCGTGTCTCCCCAAATCACCACGCGGCCGCGCCGCGGCACAAGATTTACCAACCGCCGAAACGCCAGTTGGTAAGTTTCAAAGTCCGGGTAAATATCTGCGTGGTCGTATTCCAGTGACGTGACGATCAAATCGTCCGGGTGATAATGAAAAAATTTCGGCCCGCGGTCCCAGAATGCCGTTTCGTATTCGTCGCCTTCGAGGATGAACTCTTCGCCTCCGCCCAACCCGTAGCTCTTGCCAAAATTCTCAGCCACGCCGCCGACCAGAAAATTTGGCCGCTTGCCCGCTGTTTGGAAAATCCACGCCAGCATCGCGGTCGTCGTGGTTTTTCCGTGCGTTCCGCTCACGACGATGGAATGTTTTCCAGGAAGAAAAACCTCCTCCAACATTTCCGGCAACGAACGGTACGCAATTCTTCGGTCCAAAACTTCTTCCAGTTCCGGATTCCCTCGCGCGATGACATTTCCAATCACTGCCAGGTCGGGCGCGGGCTGCAAATGCGCGGCATCAAACGAGTGGTAGAACGAAATCCCCAAACTCTCCAGCAGAGTCGATGCCGGCGGATAGACTCCAGAATCCGAGCCGGTCACACGAAAACCGTGCTCCCGCAGCATCCCTGCCAGCGGCGACATCGCCGAGCCGCCAATTCCAATCACATGAACATGCTTTGTTTCTTTCAAGTACCCACCGCCGATTCAAGATATTCCAACGTTCCTTCTCCGTCCGCGTCCAAGCGCGCCTTGATGCCCAGCGGAATCGTCAGCATGGGCCGCGGCGTGTGTCCCACAGGCGCGCCAAAGACAATCGGAATCCCCAAGGGGCGCAGGATGCGCGCGCAAACTTCCTTCACGGTTGGGGCTCCAGCCACGGCCGGCGCGCTTTCAGGGAATTCCCCTAGCACGATTCCCTTGACGCCTTCAAACTTTCCCGCTTGCTTCAGATGCATCAGCACGCGGTCCACTTGATACGGCTTCATCGCGCGATCTTCCAAAAGGAGAATCGAATCTTTCGTATCCAATTCCCATGGCGTGCCAATCGTGGCTTCGACCAAAGTCATGCATCCGCCCAGAACTCTGCCGATCGCCTGTCCCGTCAGCACGGGTTCGCCCTTCAAGCGCAACTTCCATCCCCCCTCAGCTTTTCCGATGGCTTGCAGGAAGGAATTTTCATCATAGCCTTTCGCCGCGCCTGCGCCTGCGTTGATACCCCCTGCCACCATAGGGCCGTAGAACGTCACCCAGCCACATTTTTGCCAGAGATAGATTTGCAGCGTGGTCAGGTCGCTGAACCCGATTACACTTTTTGCCTTTTCTAAATTCTTTTCCAGATCGAATTCCAGCAAATAATTCGAGCCGTACCCTCCGCGCATCGCCACCAGCCCATCGATTTGTTGCGACTGGATGCCTGAGAGGAATCCGTTCATGCGGTCCAAAGGCGTGCCGGCAAAATAGCCTTCAGCTTTGCTGTCTTGATTGGACACCACCTGAAAGCCTTGCCGCTTCAACTCCGCAAGTCCTGCGATCATTTCCACCGAATCCGCCGGCGAAGCGGGAGCAAACACTCCCAGCCGGGAACCAGACTTCAGTGCTTTTGGTTTTCGCGGATTCCCACTGGAAATTGTCATTCGTGAAGACCCTCGCCTGGCGTCACTTCCGTAATCACTCCTTGGCGGCTCAGCTGCGCGACAATTTTCTCTTGTTGGTTATGGCTTACGATGGACTCAAATTCTACAATTGAGGTGCTTCCTGCCATGGATACGCGAAAATGCTGCATCGACAATTTTAACTCGGCCATCAAACGTTGCACTTCCGCGGCGACATTTTCCGCATGACTCGTGGTGAATCGAAAAACCATTGGGTGGCACTTCAAGTCGAACCGCTGCGCGGCCCATCCCAGACAAACCAGCCCAAAAAGCACGAGCCCCGTCGCGAATGTGGCTACCTTAAAGAGTCCGCCGCCGGCAGCCATGCCGATCGCCGCTTCCACAAAAATCGTCGCGGCCGTGGTCATCCCAACCCGGCCGCCTGCCTCCTTCAAAATGGCTCCAGCACCCAAGAAGCCGATGCCCTGCACGATGTTGGAAGCGATGCGCGTGCCACTGGTGTCTCCGAACAAGCGGGCGAGTTCTGCGGAGAGAATCGTGAACAGCGCGGTGGCCAAGCAAACAAAACAGCTGGTCCGGATGCCTGCGGGGCGGCGGCGCAGTTCGCGCTCGATGCCGATGATGGCGCCCAGCACAGCGGCCACTGTCAACCGCAGAAAGATTTCACGAAGGGAGAACATGACTCTGGCGCCCCAGCGCGCCTTTGGGAGATTTTAATCGAGTTACAATTTGAATTGCGTCAGTTTCGCAAAGTGGCGTGCTCTGGCGTGTATCTCGCCGCGCTTGAGGTGCCGCAGGCGGTCTAATCCGAATTTCTCCACCGCGAAACTGCCGAGCACGGAGCCGTAAACCATGGCCCGCCGCAGTGACGCATCGCTCTTGTCCTTGCTTCCGGCAAGATAGCCCATGAATCCCCCCGCGAAGCTGTCCCCTGCTCCCGTGGGATCATGCGGCTCTTCGAGAGGAAACGCGGGGACGCAAAACACTCCGCGATGGTCCACCATCATCGCCCCATACTCTCCGCGCTTCACCACCAGGATGCTCGGCCCCATCTTGAAAATATGCTTCGCGGCGCGCAGGAGGTTATGTTCATTCGAGAGTTCCCGCGTCTCCGAGTCATTGATCATCAGGATGTCCACGTGCTTCAGCGTCTCGCGCAATTCGGCGTTGGTTCGTTCGATCCAGTAATTCATGGTGTCCATTGCCGCGAGTTTGGGTTTTTTCTTGACCTGGTGCAGCACATCGCATTGCAAGGCCGGAGCAATATTCGCGAGAAAAACATATTCCGAGCTGCGGTATTTCTCCGGGAGCAGCGGCTTGAACTCCGCGAAGACGTTTAAATCCGTCGCCAGGGTCACGCGTTCGTTCAAATTTTGCGAATAACGCCCTGCCCAGAAAAAGGTCTTCCCCGGAGCGCGTTCCAATCCATCCAGATTAATCGTCCGTCCGTGAAAAATCTGCGCGTCAACCTCTGTGAAGTCGTCGCCGACGATTCCCACGAGATTCACATGAGTGAAAAAGCTAGCAGCCACGGCAAAGTACGTAGCCGCCCCGCCAACAGCGCGGTCCACCTTTCCATAAGGGCTTTCCAGGGCATCGAACGCAACCGACCCCACAACGAGTAAGGGCATGCATCTCTCCTATGAAATGTATTTGCCAATGATGGCCGCCAGCCGCTTCTTGGTGGCCGTGGGGACGAGCTTCATATCCGTAACCAGCGAGTGTTTCAGCGCTGTTCCACACTTGCAGCTGCGACCGGCAGGAACTCCGCGGACTGCCGCGCGCAGCACCTTCTGGGCATTCTCCGCGTTTTGACTCAGCGTCGCGATAATCTGCGCCGCAGTCACCGATTCATGGTCCGGGTGCCAACAGTCGTAGTCTGTGATCATGGCGATGGTGGCGTAGCAAATCTCCGCCTCGCGAGCCAGCTTGGCTTCCGTCAGGTTGGTCATGCCAATCACGTCGAATCGCAATTGGCGATTGACCTCTGCTTCCGCCAGCGTCGAGAACTGCGGCCCTTCGATGCAGATGTACGCGCCGCGACGATGCACCTTCACAGCTTCGTGCACGCACGCGTCCGCAAGCACATTGGATAATTCCCCGCACGTGGGATGGGCAAACGCCACATGCGCGACAAGACCATCTCCAAAAAACGTTGATGAGCGGTTTTTGGTGCGGTCAAAAAACTGGTCCGGCACAAGAAATTCTCCCGGCCGCAAATCCTCTTTGAGCGAGCCCACCGCGCTCACGGAAATAATCCGCTCCGCTCCCAGCAGTTTCATGGCATAGATGTTCGCCCGGTAATTAATTTCACTCGGCAGAATGCGGTGGCCGCGTCCGTGGCGTGCCAGAAACGCCACACGCTTGCTTTCCAATGTCCCCAACACAACGATATCGGAGGGATCGCCGAACGGCGTCTTGATGCGAACTTCTCGCGTGTCCGTCAGCCCGCTCATTGAATAGAGACCGCTCCCGCCGATGATGCCAATGCTCGCCTGCGCTGTGCTTTCTTTGCTTTTCCCTTTGCGCGATTTCTTCGCCGCCATTCCGTTTTCTCTCCTAACGATCAAGCCCGCTGCGCTTCAAAATCTCGTTCACTGCTGTAAACGGGTCTTTCTTCCGCTCAGCTACTTCTTCAGCCAGCCCCGTCAACCACGCTTCGCCGCTGGCTCCGCCCAACGCACGCTCAACCAGCCGGGATTCCAGCAATTCTACTAGCCGGTTCTTCCAATGCTCCACGTGCTTGCGCTTGCGCTCCCCGCCCGCTTCAAAATGCTTCTCAAATTTCTTTACCGTCAGCGCCAGCTCTTCGACCCCTTTGTTCTCCGTTGCTACCGTACGAAGCACGGGCGGATGCCACCCGTCGCGGGGCATCACCAGCGAAAGCATGGCGAGCAATTGCTGCTCCAGGCGATCCGCGCCTTCGCGATCCGCTTTGTTCAGCACAAAAATGTCGCCAATCTCCATCAACCCGGCTTTCATGTTTTGAATATCGTCGCCGAGCCCCGGCACCATCACGACGAGCACGCAATCCGCGAGCCGCACGATGTCAATTTCATCCTGTCCCACGCCGACGGTTTCGATGAGAACGTGCCTCTTCCCCGCGGCATCCAGCAGCAGCGCCACTTCTGCCGTAGCGCGCGCCAGCCCGCCAAGAAATCCGCGGGTGGCCATCGAGCGAATGAAAGTGCCGGAGTCCCCCGCGTGTCCCTGCATGCGAATCCGGTCGCCCAGAATGGCTCCGCCGGAATACGGGCTCGTCGGATCCACCGCAATCACGCCCACTTGTTCGCGATTCTTCCTGTGGTACGCCGCTAAGCGGTCCACCAGAGTGCTCTTCCCGGTTCCCGGCGCCCCGGTTACGCCCGTAAGATATGCCTGTCCTGTATGCGGAAACAGCAGCCGCAACAATTCTTCCGCTTCCGGCGCATGATTTTCAATCGCCGTGATTGCGCGGGACACTGCGCGCACGTCGCCCGTGCGCACTTGTTCGGCCCATTTCTCAATGGCCGCAGTCGGGGCACTGGGCACGGTCACGGTTGTCCTGTGGAGCTCATCGGAAAGGCAGAATGCACTCGCCTATTATTTCTTACCGAGGAGTTGACGCGCAATGACCAGGCGCTGAATCTCGCTGGTGCCTTCTCCAATCGTGCACAGCTTCACGTCGCGATAGTATTTCTCGGCGGGGTAGTCCTTAATGAATCCGTATCCGCCGTGAATCTGAACGCATTCGTTAGCCACGCGCACGGCCACTTCGCTGGCAAAGAGCTTGGCCATGCTCGACTCCCGCGTAAATCGCACATCTTTCTTGTCTGCGAGCCACGCAGCCTGATAAACGAGCAATCGCGCTGCTTCCACTTGCGTGGCCATATCCGCCAGCTTGAATTGCACGGATTGAAACTCGCTGATGGCCTGCCCAAACTGTTTCCGCTGCTTTGCGTATTTCGTCGCCGCTTCGAGCGCGCCCTGCGCCATGCCCAGACCCAACGCCGCAATGGAAATGCGCCCGCCATCCAGAATCTTCAAGCTGCCCGTGAATCCTTCGCCTTCCGGTCCGAGCAAATTTTCCCGCGGGACATGGCAATCGCTGAAAATCACTTCGGAAGTGTCGCTTGCGCGCATCCCCAGCTTATTTTCCTTTTTCCCCGGTTTGAAGCCGGGAATCCCTTTTTCCAAAATAAACGCGCTGATCCCGTGCGATCCTTTCGATTTATCTGTCACCGCCATGGCCACGCAATAATTCGCGTAGTGGCCGTTCGTTGTGAAGGTCTTCGCACCGTTCAGTACCCAGCATTTGCCATTGCGCACTGCGGTCGTTCGTGTTCCACCCGCGTCTGAGCCGGCTTCCGGCTCGGTCAGGGACCACGCCCCAATCGCCTTCCCCGAGGCCAGCGGCACAAGGTATTTCTTTTTCTGCGCTTCAGTTCCAAATTTGAAAATGTGGTTGGCGCACAGCGAATTGTGCGCCGCAACGATCAGTCCTACCGAGCCGTCCACCCGCGCCAACTCCTCAATCGCGAGAGCGTATTCGATGTAACCCAGTCCCGCCCCGCCATATTCTTCCGGAAAAATCACTCCCAGCAACCCCATTTCCGCGAGCTTCGGCATAATCTCCATTGGGAAATGCGAAGCCTCGTCCCACTCCATCACGTGGGGCGCGATTTCGCCTTCCGCAAACTCTCGCACGCTCCTTTGGAGTTGCTGCTGTTCTTCCGTAAACGCGAATTCCACGACCGGTCCCCTTCCACCATCTGTTTTTCCTATACTCAACCTAAATGCTTTTTATACCACGGATCGTTGTGCTCCTCTCCGTGCGTGCTGCGCCCGCTTTCCTCTGTTACACTCCCGCACATGCGCCGCCGCCATTTTCTCACGCTTTCCGCCGCGACTCTCGGGGGCGTCCTCGTTTATTCTCTCGACCGCAAAGCCACTCTCCTCGCGGCCCAGCATAAGTTGGTTCGTGTCCCCCTGCGTTTTTTTACAGAAACGGAAGCCCTCATCGTCGCTGCGGCTGCATCTCGCGTATTCCCTTCCGACGACGCCGACCCAGGCGCGCGAGAAGCCGGCGTGGCCATTTTTATCGACCGTCAACTTGCGGGCCCTTACGGCCGGGACCGCTTTCGCTACACCCAGCCACCGTTTGAAGATGCCCCCCGCGAACTCGGCTACCAGGGGAGCTCCACGCCGCGGCAAATTTATCGCAATGGTCTGAAGAGCCTGCATGGCTTTCATCTCCTTTCCGCCGCCGCCCAAGACGAAGCTCTGCACAAAATTGAATCCAATGTCTTCTTTTCTCTTCTCCGGCGAAACACCATCGAGGGCATGTTCTGTGATCCTATGCACGGCGGAAACGCCGACATGATTGGCTGGCAGCTCGTCGGCTTCCCCGGCCCGCGAATGAGCAATTTCGACGAAGTCGACAAGTATTACGGCAAACCATTTCGCCCCAAACCCATGAGTCTTGGCCAAACCACTGGCTCAAAGGTCCGCCCTAGCGAGGACGAATCATGAGGACGCTTCTCGCTGTCGACGCCGTCATCGTTGGCGGGGGGTGGGCTGGACTGCTCATGGCAAAAGAGCTCGGCTCGCGCACTTCCCTGAACATCGTCGTCCTGGAGCGCGGCCCGTCCCGCGAGCCCGCGGATTACGCGACTGACATGGACGAACTTGATTACGCCATTCGCCTCCGCATGATGTTGGATCTCTCCAAGGAAACGGTCACGTTCCGGCACGACGTCACGCGGCGTGCTCTGCCTCTTCGCCAGCATGGAGCCTTCCAGTCGGGCAGCGGCGTTGGCGGTTCCGGCGAGCATTGGAACGCCCAGGTTCCTCGCTACCTCCCCGATTGTTTTGAGTTGCTCAGCAAAACCACCGAAAGATACGGCGCCAACGCGCTGCCCCAGGACCACGCCGTTCGCGATTGGGGCATCACCTATGATGAAATCGAGCCCTACTACACCCGCATGGATAAACTCCTTGGTAGTTCGGGGCGAGCGGGCAACATCCGTGGCAAACTCATCGACGAAGGCAATATTTTTGAAGGTTGGCGCAGCGAGGAATACCCGACTCCACCAACGAAGGTCCCTTACTTCGCGGCTTTGTTCCGCGACGCCGCAAAATCGCTCGGATATCACCCCTACGCCGCGCCATCCGCGAACATAAGTCAGGCCTACACGAATCCTGACGGCATTTCACGGGGTGGCTGCACCTACTGTGGGTTTTGCGGCCGCTTTGGCTGCATGGTAGGCGCGAAGGCGCAGCCCACCAACCTCCTATTACCGGTCATTCAAAAACGCAAGAACGTTTCGCTGCGAACTGGCGCTTGGGTTCGCCGCATACTTTTTGAATCGACCCCTAAATCGGTCGCTCGAGGAGTGACGTACGTTGATTCTTCGGGTCAGGAAGTCTTCCAGCCCGCATCTCTCGTATTTCTCGCCTCCTGGACGCTCAACAACACTCGTCTTCTCCTGCTCTCCCGCATCGGCGAACCGTATGATCCTTCCACAGGCCGCGGCACGGTCGGCAGCAATCTCACGCACCAGGTCAGCGTTGGAGCTGCAACCGCATTCTTCGATCAGCCGCTCAACCGCTTCATGGGCTCAGGCTCGGCAGGGATTCTGTTCAGTGATTTCGACCGCGACGATCTTGATCGTTCCGGACTCAACTTCATTCGCGGCGGTTATTTTGCGGCGCGCTGTTACGGCTTTCAGCCTATTGCGGCATTTGGTGTGCTGCCAAATTCCATCAAAGCCACCTGGGGAGCAGAATGGAAGAAAGCTTCAGTTTCTTACTATGACCGGACTGCAACGATTGGCTTTGCAGGGGAACACCTCGCCTACAAGTCTAATTTCATGGACCTTGACCCCGTTTACAAAGACGCGCTGGGCGATCCGCTCCTTCGCCTAACACTCGACTGGCGCGACAACGAGCGCGAAATGGTTGAGTTCGCCACGCCGAAGGCTGTCGAGGTAGCCCGCGCCATGCGTGCGCGCGAAATTAATCCTTTCCCTGGCCTTCGCTCGTATGATGCCGTCCATTACAATTCGACCCACATTCAAGGCGGCACGATCATGGGAGATTCTCCCGCTCATTCTGTGGTCTCTCCCTATCTTCAGCACTGGCAACTGCCAAACCTGTTCATCCTTGGCGGCTCCACGTTTCCACAAAACGCTTCCGCCAATCCCACGCCCACAATTCTCGCGTTCGTTTACCGTACCGCCGACGCCGTCATCGACCGCTACCTCAAGCATCCCGGCCCCCTCGCCTGAGGGAAGTTAACGGTTCTCAGTGGTCAGTTGTCACTAGGAAGGGGGAAAAGCAGGTTGTCAGACCGGTCGCCGAGAAATCTTGGCGCCACATGCTTTTAAGGGCGCACAATTGCGATCCCTTGCCACAAGTTCTATTCGTCTCTTCCCTTGGTTTTCACTTAAAACTAAAAGCGAAGAACTACTTTCTCACCACCCCACCGCATACCCCTTGGCCTTGTTTTGTTCGTCCAGCCAAGTTTTTAGCGGCGCGAAATAATCCGCCAGCGCCGTTGCGTCCATCTGCTTCTGTCCTGTCAACGCCTCCAGCGCTTCCTGCCACGGCCTGCTCTGCCCCATCGAGAGCATCTGGTTCAGCCTCTCTCCTGCGACTTTGTTCCCATAGATCGAGCACCGATGTAGCGGCCCCGTAATTCCTGCTTCCTTACACAGAGCGCGGTGAAACTGGAATTGCAAAATCCTAGCCAGGAAATACCGTGCATACGGCGTGTTGGACGGAATGTGATATTTCGCGCCTGGATCAAAATCCGCTTCCGTCCTCTCCACAGGTGGCGCAACGCCCTGATATTTTCTCCGCAGCTCCCACCATGCTTTGTTGTAATCCGCCGGCTTCACCTGCCCCGAAAAAACTTCCCAGCGCCATTTGTCCACCAGCAAACCAAAAGGGAGGAATGCCACTTTCTCCAACGCCTGTTGAAGCAAGTAATCAATATCGCCCGAGGCTGGAGGCACAGCCTCGATCAACCCGATTTTCTTCAAATACTCCGGCGTGACCGAAAGCGCGATGGTATCGCCCACCGCTTCGTGAAACCCATCATTCGCGCTGCCCTGAAACAGCCCCGGCTGATTCATGTACGCTCGCTGATAAAAGTTGTGCCCCAGTTCGTGGTGAATGACCCGAAAATCCTCTTCGCGAATCTGAATGCACATCTTGATCCGCAGATCTTCTTTGAAATCCACGTCCCACGCGCTCGCGTGGCACACCACGTCGCGGTCCGCTGGTTTGGTAAAGAGCGACCGCTCCCAAAACGTAGCGGGCAGCGGCGCAAATCCCAACGATGTAAAGAAATTCTCGCCGTACTTCACCATGCCCCGCGCATCGGTCTTCCGCTCCTGCAGAATCTTCGTCAAGTCGTAGCTCTGCTGCGGCTTCGGCGAATCCATGAGCGGATA